>JBOFIR010000250.1:0-14603 GCA_051650265.1 Cellulosilyticaceae bacterium | reverse complement strand
CCAGGATCAAACTCTCAAATTAAAAGTTTGTCATCTGACATGTTTTGTACTCTTATAGTAAGTACTGACTTGTGAAGAACTATGTTCTTCTCAAGAATCAACTGGTTTTATGGTTACTATTTTATTTTCAATGTTCATTTGCTGTGTGTTTCAACAAGGATTATTATACCTTATCGCTTAACTTATGTCAAGCACCTTTTGTGCTTGTCCATTTTAATAAAATTAAAATGGCGGAGAAGGAGGGATTCGAACCCTCGCGCCGGTTACCCGACCTATACCCTTAGCAGGGGCACCTCTTCGGCCAACTTGAGTACTTCTCCGAATTAAATAATGTTATTTAGTTATCTTGTGTTGCGTTGTTACCGCTCCTTCAAGACAAAACCTATGATACCAGTTATTCCTTTATACGTCAACCCTTTTTCTAATATTTGTTTAAACTAATTTAAAAGCCTGATTTTTTCTTCTATTATATCCTAGTATTTGCAAGCTTATCCGCTATTTTATGTTCCATACATTTTTGCACTTTACTTTATCTATTTCAGTAAATAAGCTTCTAAATTCTATTTTTATGGGCACAAAAAAAGTACGTGTTTATCTAGCAGTTATAAACACGTACTTTCTTTTTTTTGAAAATACATCCCCTCATTACCCCTAATTCATGTTATTTGCACCTTTTTATATATAGTATATGTTTAGGTTTATAGAGTATAACTCTGAGAAATAATAATATTTTCTATTGTATGATACCATTTTTCTATTCAGTTTACAACATACACATTAGGGACTAAGGTAGGATTACAACAGCTTGTTTCCCCATCTGCTCCCAAGCTTCCTTGAAGTTCTTTCGATCTAACTTCCTATTAGGTTTACTATAGAGTGGATCATTTACATAAATGTAACTATCATTTGCTCCAGTAATAACGACAGCATGCATCCTTTTAGTTACTTTTACAATTTCTGTAGGGGTATGCCATAACTCAAACTCTGTATCAAGTAATGGTCTATATGTAGCATTTGTAATAATTAATACAGGGATTCCCCGTTCTACAAATTCCAACAGATCTTCAAACTCTACACCCGTAGCATCAATCACACGTGTTGAAAAGTATGTCTTTGCTAATTCTGCAATAGGCCCATGATATACACCATATCCATTCTTTCGTATATCGTACATATCACCAACAAATCCATCATAAGGATTTCCATAATAAATTTTGCCATCTGTTTTCTTACTATAAGGAGTAGGATCCTTTTTAATTTCTTTTGCTAGTCTCATTTTACTTATAGGCTGTCCGTAATACTCAAATAACATAGCTAATGAAGTTACCTCACAACCTCTCGGTAATTCTGGCAACTGCTTTATTAAAGGAACCTGTATTAAAGGATATCCTTGATTTTCTTTCTTATTATCCCATAACAGGGTTTTATCATTTTTGTAATGTACGTATTCATAGTTGTTTTTTCTTGCATACTTGATTGCACTATCATAGCTTTCAAAGTCGTGGATTGTATGTTCTGTAATAATCATAAATGGCTGCAATGATGAGTAAACCCAGTCACCTGTATGTGTATCTACTACAATTGACCGAGGCTTTTTATACGCTACTTTGATTGCTTCTTCTTCACTTTCATACTCATCAATTATTTTATGATTTTTCTTAATGTGATATCTCTTAGGTTCACTTTGAGATGCTATTTCCTGAGTAGATGTAAAAGTAGCGGGTATATATGGTTTGTTCATCATCCAACTACCATATACCCCGCCTACTAATAAGCTCATAGTTAGTACAACTAAGATAATGAGCCCTCTTTTAATCATATTATTCTACTACTTCATCTTCATCATTCATACTAGCTTCAGGTACCTTTGCAATACAAACTACTTGATTTCCTTCATCTAGGTTAATGAGTTTAACCCCTTGCGCATTACGCCCAATTGAAGAAATTTGTCCTACTTGAATACGAATGATTACACCTTGTGTGTTAATGATGAGTAGCTCATCTTCATCAGATACAGAAGTAATACCCACTACTTCACCTGTTTTTTCAGTAATTTTATAAGTCTTAAGACCTTTACCACCACGACGTTGTGCTCTAAACTCGTCAATTGGTGTACGTTTTCCTAGGCCGTTTTCTGTAACAATAAGAATTTGTTGCTCATCTTGTGGTACAGTTGCACCTATTACCTCATCCTCATCTCCTAGACGAATAGCTTTTACCCCTCTAGCAGTTCTACCCATAGGTCTTACATCTGAACCTTCAAACATGATCCCTTTACCTTGTCTTGTACAAACAAGGATACTATCTTGTTCTGTCGTTGGATATACCCCAATAAGTTCATCTTCTTCACCTAAAGATACAGCAATGAGACCACCTTTACGAATATTTTTGAAAGATTCCAGGCTTGTTTTCTTGATAATACCTTTCTTTGTAACCATTGTAAGGTATAGCTTCTCCCCTTGTTCTGTAACAGGGAATACCGCTGAAATCTTCTCATCTGGTTCAAGTTGAAGTAAGTTGACAATTGCCATACCTCTTGCTGTACGTCCACCTTCAGGTATACGATAAGCTTTGATCTGGTATGCCTTACCTTTATTTGTGAAGAACATAATATTACTCAAGTTACTTGTTACGAATAACTGATTAATAAAGTCTTCTTCTATTGTATTAACACCAATAATCCCTCTACCACCCCTATTTTGTTGCTTGTACGTATCAAGAGGTATACGCTTGATATAGCCTAAGTGTGTCATTGTAACAACCACTTTTTCTTCATCAATGAGGTCTTCGATGTCTAATTCATCATCATCGATAACAAGTTCTGTACGTCTAGGGTCATTGTATTTTGATCTGATCTCTAAGATCTCGTCTTTAATAACACCATAGAGTTTCACTTCATTATCTAAAATAGATCTATAATATGCAATTCGCTCCATGAGTTCTGCATATTCAGCATCTAACTTTTCACGCTCTAAACCTGTTAAAGCACGTAATCTCATATCTACAATTGCTTGGGCTTGGATTTCTGAAAGTTCAATTGCTTCCATAATCTTTTCTTTAGCTTCTTGTACTGTTTTAGATGAGCGAATTAAACTTGTAATAAGATCAATTTTATCTAAAGCTTTTCTAAGGCCTTCTACAATATGTGCTCTAGCCTCAGCTTTCCTAAGATCAAATTGTGTTCTTCTTGTTACAACATCTTTTTGATGCTTTAAATACTCTTCTAGCATTTGCTTAAGGTTGAGTACTTTTGGCTCATTGTTAACAAGTGCAAGCATATTAATACTAAATGTATCTTGAAGTTGTGTATATTTATACAACTGATTGAGTACAACACTTGGTGTTACATCTCTCCTAAGTTCAATAACAATACACATACCTGCTCTATCTGACTCATCACGAATATCAGTAATACCTTCAATTTTTTTGATCTTAACAAGTTCAGCAATCTTCTCAATTAAACGAGATTTGTTGACCATGTATGGAATCTCAGTAATTAAAATACGAGATTTTCCATTTGCCATGTCTTCAATTTCAGCTTTCGCCTTAACCTTTGCTTTACCTTTTCCTGTACGATATGCTTGATCAATTCCATATCTACCAGAAATAATTGCTCCTGTAGGGAAGTCTGGCGCCTTAATAATCGCCATAAGTTCCTCAAGATCTGTTTCTCTCGCTTCACCTTCCTCATTTTCACCTACATAATTATCAATGAGTTTGACAACGCCATCAATAACCTCTCCTAGGTTATGAGGTGGAATATTAGTTGCCATACCTACTGCAATACCTGATGATCCATTAACTAATAAGTTTGGAAATCTTGCAGGAAGTACTGTTGGCTCTTCTAATGATTCATCAAAGTTTGGTGTGAAATCAACAGTTTCTTTTTCTGTATCAAGGAGCATAGACATAGACATCTTGCTCATACGTGCCTCTGTATAACGCATCGCAGCGGCACTATCACCATCGATATTACCGAAGTTACCATGACCATCTACAAGAGGATATCTTGTAGAGAAGTCTTGGGCCATACGAACCATTGCATCATAAATTGCCGAGTCACCATGTGGATGGTACTTACCCATGGTATCCCCAACAATACGCGCTGATTTTCTATATTGTTTGTCTGGACCTAAGTTCAGTTCGCTCATTGAATAGAGAATACGTCTATGAACAGGTTTCAGACCGTCCCTTACATCTGGAAGCGCACGAGATACAATAACGCTCATCGCATAGTCAATATACGATGTCTTCATCTCTTTTTCTATATCTATCGTAATAATCTTATCATAGCCTTCTTGGTTTGTTGTATCCATTATTTTCTCTCCTTTCTCACTTTATTAAATATCTAAGTTTTTAACTTTAGCAGCATGTTCATGAATGAATTCACGTCTAGGCTCTACTTTATCTCCCATTAGTGCTGTAAAAATCTCATCTGCAGCAGCTGCATCGTCTATCTCAACTTTAACAAGTGTTCTTGTTTCAGGATCCATTGTTGTCTCCCAAAGCTGATCCGGGTTCATCTCCCCAAGACCTTTATAACGTTGCATACGTGAAATACCTGTTCTTCCGATCTCTTCTAAGATCTTCTCTAACTCTCTATCATCGTAAGCATAGTGCTTTTTCTTGTTTTTCTCTACAAGATAAAGAGGAGGTTGTGCAATAAATACATGACCTTTTTCAATAAGTTCTCTATAATATCTGTATAAGAATGTCAGTAGAAGTGTTCTAATATGAGCACCATCTACGTCGGCATCGGTCATGATAATGATTTTTCCATATCTAATCTTAGAAATATCAAAATCGTCACTAATACCTACACCAAAAGCAGTGATCATATTACGAATTTCTTCACTCTCTAACATTCTATCTATTCTTGCTTTTTCTACGTTTAGAATCTTACCCTTAAGTGGAAGGATTGCTTGTGTCTGACGAGATCTCGCACTCTTTGCTGAGCCTCCCGCAGAGTCCCCTTCGACAAGGTAGATTTCACATTTTGATGCATCTTTTTCTGAACAGTCTGCAAGCTTACCTGGTAAAGCAGTACTTTCTAAAACGCTTTTACGACGTGTTAATTCACGTGCTTTACGCGCCGCATCTCTTGCTCTAGCAGCCATCATACCTTTTTGAATAACTATTTTACCTACGTTAGGATTTTGCTCTAAGAAGTAAGTAAGTTGTTCACTAAAGATTGCTTCTACTGCCCCACGTGCTTCACTGTTACCCAGTTTTGTTTTCGTCTGACCTTCAAATTGAGGTTCTCCGATTTTGATGCTAATGATCGCAGTCATACCTTCTCTCACATCTTCACCACTAAGGTTTTTGTCCGCTTCTTTGAGTAATCCCATTTTACGGCCATAGTCATTGAGAGTCTTTGTAATTGCTGACCTAAATCCTGAAAGGTGTGTACCACCTTCTGTTGTATTAATATTATTAACAAAGCTAAATACATTCTCAACATAACTATCATTGTGCTGGAACGCAACCTCTACTGCAATACCATCTTTCTCACCTTCACAGTAAAATACTTCGTCATAGATTGGAGTTTTATGTTTGTTTAAGTGTGTGATAAATTCACTGATTCCACCTTCGTAATGGAATGTTTTATGAGGTTTTGATTCCTCTCTTAAATCTATAAGCTCAATTTTGAGCCCTTTTGTTAAAAACGCCGTTTCTTGTAATCTTTGCTTAAGAACACTAAATTCATAAACAGTATCTTCGAAAATTTCAGCATCAGGCTTGAAATGTACAAAAGTACCTGTCTTGTCAGTCTCACCGATTACTGTAAGTGGACTCACTACGTTACCTCGTTCAAATTTCTCTTCATGCACCTTGCCATCAGTATAAACTCTTACAACTAACCATTCTGAAAGGGCATTTACTACAGAGGCACCTACACCATGTAATCCTCCAGATACTTTGTATCCTCCGCCACCAAACTTACCACCTGCATGTAAGATAGTAAATACTACCTCAACAGCTGGAATTCCTTTTTGAGCATGAATTCCGACAGGAATACCACGACCATTATCTAGTACAGATATAGAATTATCTGGATGGATAGATACAACAATTGTATCACAAACCCCTGCTAATGCTTCGTCAACGGCATTGTCTACTATTTCATAAACAAGGTGGTGAAGACCTTTTGAAGAGGTACTCCCGATATACATCCCAGGTCTTTTTCGTACCGCCTGCAGCCCCTCTAATATTTGAATCTGATTTTCATTATACGTTGCTGCCATACAAGATCTCACTCCTTCATATTTTGAATAGGCATAATGACCCAAACTTTATTATACATCAAATGAATTTTTAAGGCAAACTTTGTCAACCTATGACACCACTCTTTACATTAAATAGTTTTCCAATTTTTTGGTCATTCCATACACTTTGTTCTACACCTGTGCAAGTTATTAATGTTTGGATGTCCTTAGTATAGTGGAATAAGTACTTTTGCCTATGATCATCCAGTTCCGATAACACGTCATCTAATAGTAAAATAGGGTTTTCCCCTAGATGTTTTTTCATAAGTACCAGCTCTGCAAGCTTCATAGAAAGAACAACTGTTCTTTGTTGTCCTTGAGAGCCAAATACTTTTACATCCATGCCATTGATGAGGAACTTAAGATCATCTCTATGTGGTCCAACCGATGTTGTTTGTGTCGCTAAATCCTTTTCTCTATAGCGTTCAAGTTTTGCTTCAATGTGCTCTGACTTAACGTTAGGTTCATAAATCACTTCTAATGTCTCATTTCCTCCAGATATATCTGTATGGATTTGTCTTGCAATTTCATTAAGCTCTTCAATAAACGCCGTTCTTTTATCAATGACTTCTTTCGCATACTGTATAAGCTGCATATCCCATACATCTAGCATTGAAGCATCTTTTGTTTTATAGAATTGTTTGAGTATGTTATTTCTTTGTTTGAGTACCTGATGATATTGTCTTAAAGAATAATAATACATTCTATCAACTTGACAAAGTTCAATATCAATAAAGCGTCTACGCTCTTTAGGACTTTTCTTAATCAGTTGCAAATCTTCAGGAGAAAACATAACAACTGTAAGAATGCCAAACAATTCTCCAAGTTTACCTACTGGTAATTTATTGATTGCTACTGATTTTCCTTTGTTGGTAATATGAAAATCAATCACATCATCAAATGTACGTTTCTTTACACTTAAAGTAATATGTGCTGCCTCTTGATCCCATCTAATCACTTCTTTTTCTTGATGTGTACGGTGTGACCTTGCAGTTGCACATAAATAAATAGATTCAAGAATATTGGTCTTTCCTTGGGCGTTATCGCCTTTAAAAATGTTGATTCCTGAATCTAGTACCAGTTGTGTGTATTCATAGTTTCTGTACTGATTGAGCGTTAACTCTTTAATGTACATAAGCCGCCCCCTTATTTGATAGCAACTGTTTCTCCATCAAATTCAACTTTATCGCCACTTCTAATTTTTTTACCTCTTTGTGTACAGATATCGCCATTTACAAGTACAAGACCTTGTGCGATGAGCATCTTTGCTTCCCCACCACTTTGTACCATATCAGCATATTTCATAAGTTGGTCTAATTTAATAAATTCTGTTGAGATTGAGATTTCTTTCATGAGTGTAACTCTCCTTAGTTTTTATATATAGTTTTAAGCAAAAGCGCTCTAAGTATCTCAAAGGTGAAATACTAAGAGCGAATTAAGTATCAAAATATTTAGGCGTTTAATCTAATTGGCAAGATTAAGTATTTATAATGATTGCCTTCTAGTGGATGAATAATACATGGTGTCAGCGAAGAAATAAAATTAATACATACTTTATCTTCATCAATTGATTTAAGTGCTTCAATAAGATATTTAGGATTGAAAGCTATACTCAGTTCACTACCTTCCAATTCAATAGCAACTTCTTCACGCGCAGTACCTAGTTCTGCGTTAGATGTAATAATCATATTATCGCCATCAATTTGAATTTTTATAGGGTTCTTTTTACCTTCTCTTGAAATCAAAGCCGCTCTTTCAATACTCATGAGAAAATTACGACGATCGACCATAACTTTTGTCTCATAGTCCGAAGAAAATACTTGCTCGTACTTTAAGAATTCTCCTTCAAGAAGGCGTGAAACAACTTTACTATCTCCTAAATCAAATAAAATATGTTTATCTTCAAAGTAAAGTGTAACCTCTTCTCCCTCATCGCCTGAAAGAATTTTACTAATCTCACCAAGTGTCTTCCCCGGAACGACAACCTCTGCATGCCCATTCTCAATTGAGAGATCCATTTGTCTGTATGAGATTCTGTATCCATCAACCGATACCATATGGAAGTTACCATCTTTGATTTGCAACATTTCTCCAGTAAGGATCGGTCTTGATTCTTCTTGTGCAACAGAGAAGATTGTTTGTCTGATCATATCCTTAAGTTGTAACTGTGGTAAGTTATAACCTGTTGTTCTTTCAACCTGTGGAAGCTCAGGGAAATCATCGCCTGGTTGACCTGCAATCGTGAACTTTGACTTTTCACAGATGATGTTCGTCATTCTATTTTCAAGTATTGAAATTTCTACTGTGTCATTTGGCATTTTTCTGATAATTTCAGAAAAGATCTTTGCTTCTAGTGCAATAGATCCTTCAACTAATACTTCAGCTTCGATTGTACTTTCAATACCAAGTTCGAGATTATTTCCCACAAGTGTAATGTGATCGTCGTGTGCTCTAAGAAGAATACACTCTAGAATTGGCATTGTAGTTTTGGTTGAGCATGCTTTAAGTACAGTATTAATGCTATTGAGTAGCAATTCTTGTTTACAGTAAATATGCATTGTGGATAAAACTCCCTTCAGAAAAAAGTTATAGTTATTAAAGTTTTTTAGCAATGGTAGTAATAGGACATGTGGGTATTGTGGATAACACCTTCTAGACTTTGGCCTGTGGACAATTATGCATGTAGACAGGGTTGTGGATAAGTGACCTAAAACTCACAAAGTTATCAACATCATTCACAATTTTTAATTTCCACAGATATTATCCACATATTAAACACAAATAAACCACAAGTTTATGTGTATGAATTACTTACCTGTTATTTTAGATTCTAATTCATTAATAGTCTGAGATAGTTCAATATCTTTGACGATATCTTTAGAAATCTTTTCGAAACCATGAATAATAGTAGTATGATCACGGCCTCCAAATTTTTCACCAATTTTAGGGAGTGAAAGATCAGTTAGTTTTCGACAGAGGTACATAGCGATTTGTCTAGGATAAGCAATATTACGTGTACGCTTAGCAGATTTGAGTTCATCGACTTTGAGGTGGAAATAGTCGGCTACAATTTCTTGAATGTAATCAGCAGTAATCACTTTAGGCTTGTCTTTAGAGATTAAATCCTTAAGTGCTTCATTTGCTAATTCAACAGAGATAGGCTTGTTTGCTAAAGAAGAGAAAGCAATGATACGGTTAAGGGCTCCTTCGAGTTCTCTAATATTAGAGATAACAGTCTTTGCAATGAAGAGTAAGACATCTTCGGGAACGGATAAACTTTCAATTTCCGCTTTTTTTCTAAGAATAGCAATACGAGTTTCTAAGTCTGGGCTTTGAATATCTGCAATCAGGCCCCACTCAAACCTTGAACGTAAACGATCTTCTAGTGTTTGAATTTCTTTTGGTGGGCGGTCACTTGAGATAATAATTTGTTTATTAGCCTCATGAAGCGTATTAAATGTATGGAAGAATTCCTCTTGTGTACGTTCTTTTCCTGCAATGAACTGAATATCATCAATTAAAAGAACGTCGATATTACGGTATTTATTACGAAATGCTTCATTTTTATCATCACGAATAGAGTTAATGAGCTCATTAGTGAATTTTTCTGAAGAAGCATAAAGTACTTTGGCATTTGGGTTTTGTTCTAAAATATAATGTGCAATAGAGTGCATCAAGTGGGTCTTACCCAAACCAACACCCCCATATAAGAAGAGTGGATTATAGGCTCTCGCAGGTGCTTCAGCAACAGCTAATGCAGCAGCATGGGCCATACGGTTGCTATTCCCAACGACAAAAGAATTAAATACATAACGAGGATTTAAGTTACTTTTGTTGTTGAGTGGGTCTTCTACGATCTCTCTTTTTGGCACGTCTTTTTTCTTTTCATAAATTTCGCCTTCTGGAACGACAACAAAGTCAAACTTATATTCTTTATTAAGAACCTGGAGTACACAATTGCGTAAAAGCTCAAGGTATCTTGTACTTAATATCTCTTTGTTGAAATCATTTTTGACGCGAATAATCATCATATCGCCCATAATGTCTACAAGTTTGGTATCTTTAAACCAAGTGTTGAAGCTGACAGATGATGTTTCGGGTTCAATAATATTTAAGATAGCGTTCCATTTGGTCTCATATTGATTTGGCATACAACAATCCTCCTACTAATAGACAAATTACTCACAGGTTATTCAAGTATTGTCAACATGTGAATAATTTAATCAAAGTTATAAACAACATCTCTATATAATCTCGATTAAGAATAATGTAATTGAAAGTCTTAAACAAGTTGTGGATAAAATGTTTTTCCTCAAAAAGCTTGTCAAAAAGGCTAAAAAACAGAAAAAAATATCAGTTATTCACAGATTTATCAACAGATTGTGAATAACTTCAACTTTTCAACAACTTATACACAGTTAACTTTATAATATCAAATTCTCTGTGTATAATCAACTCATCCAGAGAAATATCCACAGATTATCTTGTAAAAAAATTGTGGATATGTTTGTACATCACCACTAAAAAAGTAGAATCGTGAAAAATAAAAGATAAAATGAGCAGGATTTGAGGCGATATTTGTAGAAGATGAGTGGTTAGAGAATTATAAATGTCGAAATGTGGACAAATGTGCGCAGGAAAAGTGCGAGGGGAAGTGGGTACGTAAAGCAGCTTCAGTTTGGGCATATTTGAGCTAAAAGTTCATTTATAAACGCGAGGGAAGAATTATAAAATGCATATAATAAGAAGAAACACGTAAAATTGTACTAAAAATATAAAAATTACCATTAAATATGTGGACCAGATGCTTGACGGACTTCTAGAAATCTTCTATACTAAAGCTAGTGCTTATTTGTTTTTTACTCTATATATTTTAGAGTTATGTGTGCAAGATTTTTATTTTATATGTGCTCTCTCCCATGGAAAGTGGGAGTAGGCACAAAGTGTGCATATTATGTGTCTACTTTTTAATAATCAAAGGAGGTGCACATAATGAAAAGAACTTTCCAACCAAAAAAACGTCAAAGAAGTAAAGAACATGGTTTTCGTAAAAGAATGAGAACTAAAGCTGGTAGAGCGATCGTTGCTAGAAGAAGAACTAGAGGTAGAAAAAAATTAACAGCATAAAACAAGGCCGCATAAGTGGCCTTGTTTTGCCTTATACAAATTTAGGAGTATTAAAATGAAATATACTGAATCTCTTAAGAAGACGCCACAGTTTAGAAATGTGTATAGAAGAGGAAAGTCTGTCGCGAACAGGTATCTTGTTCTATATAAATGTAAAAATAATCAAGAAGCCAATCGACTCGGGATATCTGTGAGTAAGAAAGTTGGTAAGAGTGTTGTACGTAGTAGAGTGACGCGACTGATAAGAGAAAGTTATAGATTAAGAGAAGACGCCATAGCCCATCCAGGATGGGATTTTGTTGTAGTTGCAAGAACTGCATCAAATGACGCCTCTTATGAAGAAATTTCTCATGCTCTTGAGAAGCTCTTAAAGGCACAACAAGTACTTGATCATTGATTATGAACATTTCTAAAGGTTAAATAAGGAGATTCTATGAAACAGTTACCAAAGCTGATTGCGTTAGGATGTATTCGATTTTATCAGCGGGCTATATCGCCATTATTTGGCCCAAAATGTAGATTTGTTCCAACTTGTTCACAGTATACTTATCAAGCAATTCAAATACACGGTGTTTTAAAAGGGTCTTATCTTGGCGCCAAACGGATTTTAAAATGTAATCCTTTTCATGAACCTATGTATGATCCAGTACCGCCTAAAAAGCAATAGGTTTATGTGAAAATAATACTTAGGAGGAAACTATGGGAATCATCAATAACATTTTTGGTATGATCCTCAACTTGATTTTTGAGGGCGTAGCGCTAGTGCTACCAGTAGGGACACTAGGTGTCACTATCATTATCTTCACCTTAGTAACACGTTTACTTTTAACACCATTGCAAATCAAACAACAACGTACAACAAGAGCAATGAGTCGTATCCAACCGGAGCTTCAAAAGCTTCAGAAGAAGTATGCAAACAAGAAGGACCAAGCTTCACAAATGGCTTATTCACAAGAAATGCAAGCCATTTACAAAAAGTATAATATTAGTCCATTTGCAGGATGTTTGCCACTACTTATTCAGTTACCTTTAATCTATGCACTGTTTAATGTACTTCGTCAACCAAGTATGTACATTAGCAAATTAGGTGAGTTATATGGAAACATTGCTCAAATCGTAATGGATAACGTAGCAAACTATCAATCACTTTTATCAGGCCCACTTTCAGTAGTAAGCAACAATGGTTACTACGCATATGATTTAACATCAAAAGTAGCACAAGGTGATGTTAAAGGGTTAGCTGATTTCTTAAGTCAAATGAACACACAACACTGGAGTACGTTCTTAGGGCAGATTCCAGCAAATATACAAACAGATTTAACACAACTTTTAGAAGCAAAACATAATTATGAGTATTTCTTAGTAAACTTAGTAGATTCACCACAACAGTTAATCGCAAGTGGTGTATTACTCGCATGGTTAGTACCAATCATCGCAGGTGCATCTACATTTATCTTCAGTAAGATTACAATGGCATCTAGCCAAGCAATGCAACCAGCTGGACAAGGTGGTGGCCAAACAGAAACGATGATGAAAACAATGAACATCATGATGCCAATTATGACAGGTATGTTCTCATATACTGTACCATGTGGTCTTGCATTATACTGGATCTCAGGTAACATTATCATGATGGGGCAACAAATGTGGGTTAACAAAATTGTTTCAAAAGAAGATAAGAAGTTAGAAGAAGAACTTCGTAAACAACGTGAACTTGAAGCAGCACAAAAACCTGCTAAGAAAAAGAAAAAACGTATTAAATTAGATGAAAATGGTAATCCAATACCAAAACAAAAGCCACAACAAAGTAACTCTGAATCAGTAGCTGAAGAAAAACCAAAAAGCAAGGAAAAAAAGAATCAATAAAGCCTGGGGGTAGATTGAGATGAAATTTGTAGAAAAAGTGGCTAAAACCGTTGATAGTGCAATTACAGATGCGCTAATCGAATTAGGCGCTACGACAGATGAAGTTGAAATTGAAATTATCGAAAAAGGTTCTAAAGGGTTTTTAGGCTTTGGTGCAAAAGATGCTAAAATAAGAGTAACAGTAAAAGAATTAAGCAATAGTGATGATGATTTATTTGCTGAAATTATGGCACCAACTAAAACTGAAGTTAAGCCAGTAGAAGTCAAAAAAGAGGTTAAAAAAGCGCCTATTGTAAAAGAAGCGCCTGTGTCAATTGAACCAATTCAGACTCCTAAAGAACCAGTAAAGGTTCCAGTACAACCTTCAGTAGAGGTAACATCAAAGACTACAGACAGTATAGAAAGTAAGATTCAATCCTTCTTAGGTGCAGTACTAACTGAGATGGGCATTAAAGAATTTAAAATTGAGACAACCATACAAAAAGAAAAAGTATATGTCGCAATCAGTGGTGAAAAGATGGGAATGATCATTGGTAAGCGTGGGGAGACACTTGATTCACTACAGTACCTTACCAACATTGTCATCAATAAAGGTCATGAAGACTACGTTAAAGTCATGATTGATACTGAAAACTATCGTGCAAGACGTGAAGAGACACTTCAAAAGCTAGCTGGAAAGTTAGCTAAAAAAGCTTCTCAAACAAAACGTCCTGTAGTGTTAGAGCCAATGAATCCATACGATCGTCGTATTATTCATTCTGCATTACAAGATAGTAAGTTCGTTAAGACACATAGCGAAGGTAAAGAACCATTTAGAAAAGTGGTTATTACCCCTAACAATATGAATCGTGCTCCGAAAAGAGCTTAAGATAAAAGCTTCCTCTCATTGAGAGGAAGCTTTTATTCGTTAGCAGGTGACTTAAAAAAGTAGATCAGGAAATACTTACACATAAGTAATCAAATCGCACATCATTGCCAATATAAGCATTTTAGAGTATATTTAACTTTGGAGTTCCTATAAGAAAGGAGTTATTTCATGTTATTTAATGATACAATTGCAGCAATTTCTACTGCACCTGGAGTAGGTGGAATCGGTATTATCCGTGTCAGTGGACCAGACGCTGTTGAAATAGTAGATCGTGTTTTTCAAAGCGCTTCAAAGAAGACTTTAACTGAAGCACCTTCACATACAATACATTACGGCCATATCCTTGATGATCAAGGTAAAACAATAGATGAGGTACTTGTGATGCTGATGAAAGCACCAAAGACCTTTACAAGAGAAGATGTTGTTGAGATCAACTGCCATGGTGGACCAGTACCACTTGAAGCAGTACTGATGTC
>JBOFIR010000249.1:0-23641 GCA_051650265.1 Cellulosilyticaceae bacterium | reverse complement strand
GAGACAACTGAAAGTTTTTATCAGAATTACGCCCTTACCTATAACCTTTCATCTGGTGAGCTCATCCACTGTGTCGGCATCGAATCACCACCCTCACTCATACTAACCGGTGTCTCTCAGACAGCTCCCCTTGTACATTAACAAAGAGGCCAAAGTCCTTAGACTTTGACCTCTTTTTCTATCCACGCGTCTTCTCTTAGTGGGCTATTATTTTAATAAAGGCTTAATAGCCACTTGCTCTAGTGTGCAATTCATGCAACCAATTGTTTGCTCCATTGTTTTTGCATGTTCACCAAAAGCACCATGTTCGTCACTACCTACAGTAATCAGCATATCATTTGCTTTACAGAATGCTACACAAGTCTGTGTCATCAACTCACTATGGGTTGGATAGTAACACTCGATCCCATCAATGCCCTGGCTTCTCAGCTGCGCTAAGACCTCTTGTAACTCTTCTTCTGTAAGTTTGCTGTAATAGTTTGCAGGATGTGCAAGTACAGCATATCCATCGGCTTCATGGATTGCTTCGCAAAGTTCTTTTAAATGTGGGAAATCATATGCCGTAAAATCACAGCCATATTCCTTATAATACTTAAAGCCACCAAAAAGCTTATCACTTATCCCCCGATCTAGCAGATAATGAAGGCCTTTCCAGCCACCTTTTGTACGATCATACTCATACTGCTCAAAGTCTTCTAATCCGACATGTGGGAAGTCATTTGACAGGTTCACCACAAGGTCATCACTCATACGCTGCATTTCTGCATCTGAATGTGCAATCATCCCTACAAGCTTTGGAGTATTTTCAAAACCATAGGCTAACAAATGGAATACCTTACCCTCATATTGGCAATTAATCTCTGCGCCTTTAATAGGTATAATCCCTGCTGCTCTAGCTGCCTTCTCAAAACGATCCCAAGATGCAAAGCTATTATGATCTGTAATCGCCACCACGCCAACGCCTTTGTCTACTGCCGTTTTGACAACCTCCTCTGGCGACATTGTCCCATCTGAAAAATAAGTGTGAATGTGTAAATCAACGTTCATGCTGTCACTCCTTTGCTGTCTGCTCATTAGTCATGTAATGTAATCTGGCTTGTCCAGTAAATTGTCTTTTCGTCTTCATCCATGCCTTGTGCCGTATAATTTCCTTGTTCATCTTTCGCAAGAATCACCTTTACCACATCGCCTTCTACTAGAGAAGTGATATAGTTTGTCTGAATACTCCTAACAGGGTGTGCCACCAGTTCCTGACATGTAAATAAATCGGTGGTCCATCTAATATAGTGGGCATTGTTCATATGATTGTTGCTATCAATCTCGCCGCTACGCACTTTACGTACATCCTCTATGACCCTCTCCTCATCTAACTCGAGTTTTGGGAGCTGCTCACCTTCGTATTGCATCTCAAACAATGAGAAGTCCTTGGCAAATGTACGTAGTCTCACTGGTCTATGCGCTTCACCATCAAGTACAATATAGTACCCTATAATGTGCCCAATCTGCTCATCTGCTGCATTATAAATATCAAAGCGTCTTACAGCAAATAGGCGATCTGCACCACAAGGATATGTCTCAATACGAATCTCTTCTTGCCACTTTGGATATGTCTCTAGATACATCTTTGCCCTTGAAACAATCCAGTAGTAAGTTTTCCCTTCATAAGGTTCTAAAAAATCAATCCCTAGCAGCCCCGCATGTTCGTTAGATGTTTCCTGCATATAGTCTACGAGTGCGCTCATCTTCATATACCCATTCTGATCTACGTCTCTAAAAGGTATTGTAAAATATTTGCTATGTTTCATTTGTCTATTCCTCCCTATTCTTTCTGCTGTGTCAAACTGACAAGCTTTGCCCCCAACGCTAGTGGTGCATGACGCATCACTGATGCACAGATCCTATTTGTAGCACCTGGTATGATCACCCCTTGATTGCGCATCATTCCATTCAGTGCCACCTTTGCAACTGCTTCAGGTGTCATGGCACACTGTTCTGCTAGTGGTGATTTTTTCATCTGTGCTAAGCTGATAAATGGTGTATTGGTTGGCCCCGGGCAGAGTGTACTCACTCCAATGCCTACTTCTTTCAATTCTTCTCTTAATGCCATACCGAATGAAAGTACATAAGCCTTAGAAGCATAATAGACCGCCATATAAGGTCCCGGTCCATAAGCTGCTGTTGACGCTACCTGTAAAATTTGCCCGCCTCTTTCCATAAGTGGCAACACTTCTTTGGTCAACTGCGTAAGTGCCATCACATTTGTCTCTAATATCGCCTGATCTCGGTCATACGAATAGCTTGAAAACTTTCCAAATTGCCCTATACCTGCATTGTTTACAAGAAATTTAATTTTTAGTCTCTCTTTATCAATCCAGCTTACTAATCGCTTCATGGCTTGTTCATTGCACAGATCTACTTTGCAACAATGCACCTTAACCCCATAAGGCTGAACCTTTTTGGCAAGATCCCTAAGTGCCTCTTCCCTTCGTCCAACTACGATTAGTGGATACCCCGCCTGTGCGAATGCAACTGCAAGTGCTTCACCAATACCGCTTGTTGCTCCTGTAATTAATGCATACATCCATGCTTCTCCTTTTGCCCACACGATCCAATCGCGGCGCTCATCTATTTTGCATTCAAGTTCATTTCCTTTATTATAAGATAATTTGATAGCTTCTTCAAATACAAAGACCCAGGATTCGTCAAAATCCCAGGCCTTTATCCTCTTTATGGGTGAATGAACATCGCATCTCCAAAGCTAAAGAAACGATACTTTTCCTGAACAGCCGTTTCATATGCATGTAGTACGGCTTCTTTGCTAGCTAAAGCACTCACGAGCATAATCAGTGTAGACTCTGGCAAATGGAAGTTTGTGATCAGCCCATCAATACATTTAAATGTATACCCTGGATAAATAAAGATATTTGTCCAACCACTCCCTGCACTAATTTTACCATTTTCATCCGCATTTGATTCGAGCGTTCTCGTACTGGTTGTCCCCACCGAAATGATACGACCACCTTGCGCTTTGACCTCATTGATAATCTGTGCATTTTCCTCATCAATCATATAAAATTCAGAGTGCATATCATGTGAGAGGACATCTTCCACCTTAACAGGTCTAAAAGTACCAAGACCTACATGAAGTGTCACATAAGCAATCTTCACACCTTTTGCCATAAGCTGACTCATGAGTTCTTTCGTAAAATGAAGCCCCGCTGTTGGTGCTGCTGCACTGCCATCATGCTTTGAGTATACTGTTTGATAGCGCTCACGGTCATCTAATTTTTCGTGAATATAAGGTGGTAGTGGCATCTCACCTAGACGATCAAGTACCTCTTCAAAGATTCCTTCATATTCAAACGCGATAATACGTTTACCATCTTCGATGATTTCTTTCACTTCTGCAACTAAAATACCCTCACCAAATACAATACGATCACCAATACGAGCTTTCTTACCTGGCTTAACGAGTGCTTCCCACTCTTTTTCATTTTTACGCGTGAGTAGTAAGATTTCAACCTTACCACCCGAGCCCTCTCTTGCACCAAATAATCTTGCTGGAATAACACGTGTGTTGTTGAGCACTAAACAATCTCCTGTATGCAAATCATCTATGATGTCATAAAAATGTTTGTGTACGATCTCACCTGTATATTTATCAAGACTCATTAACCGAGATGCTGTACGATCAGCCAATGGGACTTGAGCAATTAGTTCTTCTGGTAAATCAAAGTAAAAGTCTGAAGTTTTCATTCTGGTCTCCTATCCACTGCATTCTTGTATGAATACATTTGTCATCTATAATACTAATGTTTCAAGTCCCTTTCGTCAAGTTCCCGAAAAATATTCCCCTCCTACAAAAGGAGGGGAATATTTCACAATCTATTCAATCCTTACCCCAGGATAGTAATAGCGAATAATTTCATCATATGTAAATCCTGCTTCTGCCATGCCTTTTGCCCCACTTTGCGACATCCCTACCCCATGACCAAATCCTTTACCATAGACTGTAAAATCACTATAGACAACAGCATTCTCTATTTGAATACCACTTTCATTTGCCTGGCCCACCTCGATCACATCACTTTGTGCCATGCCTTGTACAAAGATAAGTTCTTCTGGCATAACTGCGGTCACGCCATCAGTCATTGTAATGCCATCCACCGCGACTTCGTATACACCCTCTGCAGATACTACATGACATGTTTGCCCAGATGCACTGATCTGTCCACCGTCGCTGTTATATGGTGTAAATTGGAACATACGGCTCTTCAAAGAACCTTCGTTTGTACTCCCAAAGAAGGTTCTTACATCTTCATTCTTCACACTATAGTTACCATTGGTTCCTAGGATTTCCATGTGGTCTACACGGCCACTCGGTGTACGTGATACAAGTTTCACACCTATGACTGTTCCAATATTGCCACCTTTTGCACGCACACATTTTTCTACTTCACCTAAAGTAATTTTGCGTGACCAAGGCTTCATCTCCGGTTCTACTTCATAAGCGTCTGGTACTGCTTTCAAATAAGGCACCTTATTACCCCACACATAGTAAGGGTCTTCTGTATACCCCCCACTGGTGGAATAATAAAGGGTCTCTGCCACACTACCATTATATGTAGCGATCTCACCACGCGTTGCTTCTACTGCAGCAATCGTTCTTGGATGCTCTGCACCGATTCCTTTATAGACCTGTGTGACTGTAGTATCTACCACATTGTATCCTTTTGCAAGATGTCTCTTGTACTGAAATGTAGCGATTCCTCTTGCCGCTACAGCCTGTGCCTTGAGCGCTTCCTCGTGCCATGATGCAACCATCTCTCCACCTACGACGCTGTAGAGATATTCTTCCATGGGTACCACGCTTACCACCGTCAATCCTCTTGCTTGTCCTTTGACAATCTCAACTGCACCTCGGTATATACGGCTACTGCCTACTCCCGTCGTTGGAAAATCATATTGATAGTATGCCCCCTGAAAAGCCAATGGACGCTGCGTATTATCACTGATCAAAAGACATTGCCCTGACTGATTATAAACCCCATAGGCCGCCTGGCTCACTACAACAGGGACTCCCCCATCAGAAAGCTCTGTTGTATAAATCTCATAGTCTCCTTCAGATGTGTATACAATGATTGCATCGCCACCATACATATTCAAGACTGCCTGTGCATCATTATAACTTGAATAATACAATCCATCACTGTAATACACTCCTGATACAGGCCTTACAGTAACTGCATAAGCAGGTAATATCCCTTCTAATGACCAATCTACGCCATCCATATAGCCGATTGTCATATTCCCTTCACTTTTTAAGAGGATCTCACTTTGATCCTTATAAACTGATTCTAGCCCGACACGAATCACTTCAGGTGCCTTTGCCATTACACCCATATTTGCTAAAAACCAGCAACACACTACCGCATAAATAAGTGCCATCTTTCGTCTATTATTCAAACTTTATCACCCTTTATCTTATTCTTTAACTTATGTTTCTTTATTATATATTTTTTCGACACGTAAATCCACAAAAAATAGACTAAAGACAAAAAAACATCCTTTATCTGAGCAAATCTTGCTCAAATAAAGGATGTCTCTTATTTAGGTATTATCCAATTAGCATACTTCTTCTGAAGATAAGAATTTAATCAGTGCTTCAGCTGCTTCTTTTTCATCTTCACCATCAACTACAAGATCAATCGCTTGCCCTTTGATTGTTCCTAAGGACATCATCCCCATGATACTTTTTGCATTAACATGTTTTTCATTAACCACTACCGTAATATGACTTTCATACTTACTCGCAATTTGTACAAATAATGCTGCTGGTCTTGCTTCTAAACCATTTTTTAATTGTAAGCTAACAGTCTCTCTCATCATTTTGATGATCCTCCTCTTTGTTCCCTGATTTGATTGGCTAGTTCACTCAGCTTCTTCAGTCTATGGTTAACCCCCGACTTCCCAACAGGTGGACTAAGTAATTCGCCTAATTCTTTTAAAGTTGCACTTGAGTATTCTAATCTATATCTTGCAATCTCCCCTAGATTTTCTGGTAATGAAGAAAGCCCGATCGTATTTTGTAAATACTCGATATCTTGAACTTGTCTTACTGCTGCCGACACTGTCTTTTTGAGATTAGCCGTCTCACAGTTTACAAGCCTATTCACGTTGTTTCTAACCTCTTTGACGATTCGAATATTTTCAAGTTCCATGAGTGCGACATGAGCACCTATAATATTCAACAAATCTACAATTTGCGCACCTTCTTTTAAGTATACCACATAGTGGTTCTTTCTTGTAACTATTTTTGGGTGCATTTCTAAAGTTTCCATGACTGCTTTCAAAAAGAGTGCGTGTTCTTCTGTGGGGGACACAAACTCTAGGTGATACCCTTTCTCGGGATCACTCACAGAACCACCACCTAGAAAGGCTCCTCTAAGATAAGCCCGCTTGCAACAAATGCTCTGTATGACCATTTGTTCCATATGATTGCGTATGGTAATATGCCCCTTATCGCGCACAAGAAGTGTTGTTGCTTCTAATATTTTAAATACTTGAAAAGGGTCATTAATTTTCAGGATATAAAGTTGTTTCTTCTTACTTTTATGAACCATTAAAATAACTTCTGTATTAATATTAAAAGCTTTTTTTATCATTGTAAAGTATTTTCTAGCAATACCCTCATTTTCTGTTTGAAATTGTAGGGCAAGTCCCCCTTGGATTGGTTCAATTTCCCCCAACATCAAAATTAATCCACCTATCTCTGCGATCATGCAGTGTCTTGCTTCTGTTTCAACCGACATGATTTCTTTCCGTATTTCTGCTGAAAAAGACATCAAAGGCACCTCTTTCACTACAAATTATCATTTTAAATATTGTACATGATGAAATATATGTTCTGCAAGTTTAAGAGAGTCATGTCTGATATACTTTTTCTCGTGGTTAACTTGGGCAAGTGGTGCCTCAAGACAAATAATCCGCTCCCACAGAGGATGTGAGTCATCCATCTGTAAAATATGGGCACCATCTTCGCTATATCTTTTCAGATGTGCCTCAGACACCGTTGCACTATTGACAACCACTGTATCAATACCATGATCCCCTATATACTTTTCAATTGCCTCAATATGCTCCTCCACAGTAAAACCTGTTGTTTCACCTGGTTGACTCATGATATTGGCAATATAGACGCGATGTCCCTTTGCATTTTTAATTGCTTCTGCGACTTGGCTTACTAATAAATTGGGGATAATACTTGTATAAAGACTTCCTGGTCCTAATAGAATCAAATCCGCTTCTAGTATTGCTTTGATTACATCTTCTCCGGGCTTTGGCCCCTCGGGTTTGAGCATGATCTTTTCAATAAGCGACTGTGTATTTTTCCCATATGCAACAATTTGCGTTTCACCTTCGATTTGCACACCATTATCAAAAGTTGCTACCAATTCTACATTCTCCGCTGTAACAGGTAGTACCTTGCCTGTAATAGCCAATACATTACTCGTTACTTTGACTGCTTCTTCAAAGCTTCCGCTCACATCACTAAGTGCAGCCAAAAATAGATTTCCAAAGTTTTGTCCTTTGAGCGATCCTTCATTAAAGCGATATTGGAGTAAGTTCTCCATGATAGGTTCTGTGTTGGCAAGTGCTACTAAACAGTTACGAATATCACCTGGTGGTACAATATTCATCTCCTGGCGGATAATGCCTGATCCACCGCCATTATCTGAAACTGTGACGATCGCCGTGATATCAGATGTGTATTGTTTAAGTCCTCTAAGCATCGTTGATAAACCTGTTCCACCACCAATTGCTACGACTTTCAATTCATCAGATTTTTTGTTCATATTACTTACCTCTTTTTTGGTCTTTATCTATATCTCTATGCTGGATTGTTACCATATTACCACTTTTTTGTAAAAAATCTGCAAGTTCATTAGCAATGACCACTGAACGATGCTTTCCTCCTGTGCAACCAACTCCTATCACAAGTTGGTTTTTACCCTCTTGAATATAGTATGGTACTAAGAAGCCCACCATATCCTTTAATTTTTCCAAAAACTTCTCAGTTACTTCCCATTCCATCACATATTTCTTGATAATCTCATCGTTTCCGGTAAGTGGTCTCATCTCTGGAATATAATAAGGATTTGGGATGAACCGTACATCATACACCAGATCTGCATCAATTGGAATCCCATATTTAAAACCAAATACAACGATTGTAATCATCAGATTTTTAAAATCAGATTTTTTCACCATTGCATCTTGTAAAATGGTTTTCACATCCTTAGGCAGTAGATAAGTGGTATCGATAATATAGTTTGCACGATTTTTGACCTCTCTAAGAATTTCACGTTCTTTTTGAATCCCCTCATTAATACGTTCATTACGCGCAAGAGGATGTAAACGTCTTGTTTCTTTGTAGCGTTTGATGAGTGTATCGTCATCACAATCAAAGAATACGATCTCATAGGCATACCCCTTTAATTCCACTTTTTTGAGGCTGACAAACAAATCATCAAATAAAATGCCTCCCCGAATATCGATCCCCAATACAACTTTATCATAGAGCTGATTTTTACCCTCAATCAGCTCTACGAAGTGTGGCATCAACATGGGTGGTAAATTATCAATACAGTAATACCCTAAATCCTCAAAGTATTTAATTGCTGTACTTTTTCCGGCACCGGACATACCTGTTACAATTAAGAGTTCCATTAAAATTCACCTATAATTCTTACTTCTGGCTCTAATACCACATCAAATTTTGTCTTCACTTCATTCTGAACATGCCTGATCAAATTGAGTACATCTTCACACGTTGCCCCGTCTTGGTTAATCACAAAACCACAATGTTTATCAGAAACACGTGCACCACCAATTTGACACCCTCTTAGGTCACTATCCATGATCAGTTTACCTGCAAAATACCCCTCTGGGCGCTTAAATGTACTTCCTGCACTAGGGAATTCTAGTGGCTGTTTTTCCTTACGTCTTGAAGCAAAGTCTCTCATAAGCGCCTTAATCGCTTCACTGTCATTCGGGGTGAGTTTCAATGTCACCGCAAGGACAATCAGATTTTCTTTTTGAATGCGACTTGTTCTATACCCTAATGCTAATGCTTCATTGCTAAGTACGAAACAGTTACCTTCTTGATCAAGTACTGTTACCTCTTTAATGATATCTTTCATCTCACCGCCATAGGCTCCAGCATTCATACAAACACCGCCACCAATTGTGCCTGGTATACCTTGGGCAAACTCCATGCCACCTAGTCCCTCACTTTGTGCTACTGTTGCAACACGCGCTAAGGTTGCACCCGCACCTGCTTTGATTTCCTTACCATCTACTTCGATCTCTGCCATATTCTTAAAGATCTCAATAATAACACCTCTGTAGCCTCTATCAGAGACGAGTAGATTACTTCCATTTCCGATCACATAATATGGAATCTGATGGTCTTTGCATACAGATACAATATGTGCCACTTGTTCTGGGCTACTTGGTGATACATAAAGATCTGCTCCCCCACCTATCTTGAATGTTGTATGGTTTCTCATTGGTTCATCTATTTTAATCCATTCTTCTGGTATGTATGGGCTTAGTAATGCTTCCATTTTAGTCTTATCCATCTACTTCCACTCCTTGCTTTTAGTATCACTAGTCATGAGTATACTATACATTATTTTCAATCCTAATGGTAGTATTTTATTCACTTTCCAATGGTTAGTCTATCACCTTTCATTCTACAAAAAAGAAGTAACAACTTAAGTTGTTACTTCTTTTTTGTAGGCTAAAGCGTTATAACAGTCTGTGCTTGTAATAATACCCCAGCAATTTCTTCCATATTACTGATACGCCCTGCTAACAATGCGTGTTGCCCACAAGCTTTATAAACACATGTCCCACAGGCTAAAAGTTCAATTCCTGACTCTTCCAATGCTTCTAGTATATCAATGTATCTTGAACCATTGATTAGTAGCTTAACGCCCGAATTATAGAAAATGATGACGTCTGGCTTTTCTAAGCTTGCTAATACTTTACGTAAAAAAACACCTAACAATGTATGCCCAACCCCATCATCACCTTGACCAAGACTCTCACTATTTACAACAACTACTTTCTGATACATCTACATCCCCTCCAATCACTTGCACATACAATCTTCTACTATCATATGCTACAAGTCGACATAGAGTGAATAAACCCTGTTTTACGCTTCTTTTTTCTTGCAGAATAATACAATATCTACAACCATTTTTGCAACTGCACAAAGCATAAATACAAGGTTGATAACAAAACCACCAATCGCAATGCCTCTTGCACGCTTATTCTTCATCCCAACTGCGCCTAATACAGTACCTACGATTGTCACAGGTAATCCGATTATTGGCACCAACCATCCAAGAGAACCGATGATTCCTAATATAAAAGATGTCCATGCATTGGCATTTGGTCTCGGTACTGCCACAATATGTGGTGTCATATCCACACTGTCATTTGTTTCATCATCTTCTACACGGTACTCTTTTGTGTAGAATTCAATTTCTTCATTTGGAATATTATCTTTTGCCATGTTACTACCTCCTAGATGTTTGGTATTTTCTTTTATTATAGCCCACTTTAGAATATTTGAAAAGTAGACATATTAAAACTCCTAGGCCAAAGGCACTAGGAGTCGGGGCTTTTTATTTTGCAGCTTTAATTTCTGTCCAAATACGACTATATGTTTCAATAATATCTGACGGATCATTGAACATCTCTGTGTTCTGTGTTGCCTCCTCTGGTGGGTAGGCAATTGTGCTATTTTTGATCTCTTCAGGAAGCAGATCACGTGCAGCACTAATTGGTGTAGAATAACCAATATACTCTGCATTGAGTGCAGAAATATCTGGGCGACATAAGAAGTCAATATACGCGTGTGCATTAGCTACGTTTTGTGCTGTTTTTGGAATCACAACAGCATCTACGAACATATTCGTACCTTCTTTTGGCATAGCATAGTCAATATCTTGATTCACCGCTTGCATTGCCATAGCATCCCCTGCCCATGCAAGCATGACTGCTGCCTCACCATTTTCCATCATGCCTTTCCCTTCATCTCCTACATAAACAACACCGAGCTTCTTTTGTTCGATAAGTTCCTTCTTTGCTTCTTCAAGTTCCCCAAGATCTCTCGTATTCATAGAATAGCCCAGTCTCTTAAGCGCCACCATGATTGAGTCACGCTCACTGTCGTACATAAAAATGTCATTGCTATACTTTGGATCCCACAAAATATCCCAGCTTTCTACTGGTTCATCTACCATTGTGGTATTGTATGCAATCCCCATGGTTCCCCACATATAAGGCACAGCATATTCATTTTGAGGATCATACGGCAATTTAGCGAAACGCTCATCTATATTTGCATAATTTGGAAGTAAGTCCTTATCAAGTGGTAATAATAACCCCTCATTGGCCATACGCTCAACCATATAATCCGAAGGGATGATCACATCATAGTTCGAGCCGCCTGCCATAATCTTAGCATACATCTCTTCATTGGTTGCATACTGAGAGTAAACAACCTCTATGCCTGTTTCTTCTTCAAATTTTTCATTCACGCTTTCATCAATATAGTCTCCCCAGTTGTAGACGTACACCTTACCTTTTGAACCAGCACCTCCGCCGCCACTCGGTAAGAAAGCTATGGTTGCAATAAAAGCTACGGTTAATAGTCCAAGTAAACTAGCCATTAAGAAATCTTTTATTTTCATCTTCCTTATCACCTTCTTTTATAAGCTTTTATTTTTCTTTAAGTTGAGGTTTGCTCTTAAATTGGTCACGATGAGAATTGCCATAATTACTGTAAACATAATCGTAGAAATCGCATTGATTTTTGGGTTAACCCCTCTACGTGCCATAGAATAAATCTGAATAGACAACGTATCGACACCCGCAGCTGTGTTAAAGAAGCTGACTACGAAATCATCGATTGATAAAGTAAAGGCAATAAAAGCACCAGAAATAACCCCTGGAAGAATCTCTGGTAAGATGACTTTAAAGAATGCATACACAGGTGTTGCACCTAAATCTAGCGCAGCCTCATAGATATTATTATTCATCTGCTTCAGTCTTGGCATGACAGATAAAATCACATAAGGAATACAAAATGTAATATGCGAAAGAATCAGTGTACCTAGCCCAAATTCAAGCTTGACTGCTGAGAAGAGGAGCATCAGTGAAATACCAATCACAATATCTGGACTTAGTAGTGGAATGTAGGTGACATTCATCACCGCATTTTTCCACTTTGTCATGCTATTAATCCCCATAGCGGCTAATGTACCAATAACAGTAGATGCTAGCGCTGAGACTGTAGCCACTAGGAGTGTGTAATAAAACGATCTTTGAATATTAGGATCATTGAATAGTTGTACATACCATTTTGTCGAAAAACCTGTCCATACAGGTGATTTTGCCTCATTGAATGAATATACCATTAAGAGTGCAATTGGTGCGTAAAGGATAAGCAGTACAAGCCCTAAGTAGGCCCTCTTTAAAAACTTCATCATATGAGTCCGCCTCCTTTACCGATTGTATCATTTTTAGACATGAATCCTATACTGATCAAGATGATAATCATCAGGATCATAGAAAGTGCTGAGCCAAACGCCCAGTCACGTGTACGCGTAAACTGTTCTTCAATGACATTCCCAATAAGTGTGACACGCCCACCACCCATAAGTCGTGTAATCACAAATGTCGTAAGTGATGGCATAAATACCATGATGACTCCTGTAACAACACCTGGTAAGCTGAGTGGTAAAATTACTTTTTTAAATGTTGTGACTTGGTCTGCACCAAGGTCCTGTGAAGCTTCAATCAAGCTACGGTCAATTTTATTTAATGCATTATAAATTGGAAGTACCATGAATGGGAAGAAGTTGTAGAGCATTCCAAATACAATAGCCCCATTGCCATATAAAAATTGTTGTGGTGGTATTCCAATTGATTGTAACAGGTTATTAATAATTCCGTTGTTGCCTAGGATTGGTAACCACGCATACGTACGTAATAATGAATTCATCCACATTGGTAGAATGACAAGCAATAGCACAATCCCTTTATTAGAAAATTCTTTGCCATTGAGAATCATCGCTAGTGGATAGGCAAAAATGAGTGAAATCACTGTTGTTGTTAGTGCAAGCTGTAGTGATCTTAGAAGCACTTCTGTGTAAAGTGGATCAAAGAATCGTTTATAGCTATCTAAGCTAAACTGCACACCTTCTGGTGTCTGTACTGTAAAACTGAAATATACAATCAGTACAAGAGGGATAATGACAAAAATTGCTGTCCATAGTAAGTACGGTGTTGCAAGAACCTTTTTATTCATTTCTTACCTACCCCCTTTTCATAATATGGATATCTTCTGGTGTCAACGAAAGGCCTACTGTACTACCTTCTGGTGACATCGTTGTTGAATGAACAATCCATTGATATTCATCTGACTCAATAATCATCTCATAATGAACACCTTTGAAGATCACTGATTTAACAACCCCTGTAATCATACCGTCCGCTACTGGTACCATACGTAAATCCTCTGGGCGTACAACCACATCTACTGGTGTATTTTCTCCAAACCCCGCATCCACACAGTTAAATGTTGTTTGATGGAATTTGACAAGATAGTCTTTGATCATTGTACCTTCTAAAATATTACTTTCACCAATGAAGTCTGCTACGAAAGCATTCTTAGGCTCGTTGTAGATATCCACAGGTGTCCCAATCTGCTGAACACATCCTTCATTCATAACGGCAATCGTATCTGACATAGTTAGTGCTTCTTCTTGATCATGTGTCACATAGATAAACGTAATTCCTACTTTTTGCTGAATACGCTTAAGCTCTGTTTGCATCCCTTTACGTAGCTTAAGGTCAAGTGCGCCTAAAGGTTCATCTAGTAATAAAAGTTCTGGTTCATTCACAAGCGCACGTGCAATTGCAATACGTTGTTGCTGACCACCACTAAGTGAATCAATTGAACGATTTTCAAATCCTTTTAAGTTAACAAGCGCAAGCATTTCTTTTACTTTTTCTTCGATCACCTTTTTATCAAGCTTCTTGATATTTAATCCAAATGCTATGTTTTCCGCTACTGTCATATGTGGGAATAAGGCATACTTTTGAAATACTGTATTGATCTTACGTTTGTAAGGTGGTAAAGCAGCAATATCTTTGCCTTCGAATAATACTTTTCCACCAGAAGCAGTTTCAAAACCTCCAATAATACGTAAGAGTGTTGTTTTACCACATCCACTTGGTCCAAGTAAAGTTAGGAATTCATTTTTTCTAATGTACATATTAATTTCTTTCAGTACATTAGTGCCATCATCAAAGGTTTTTGTAATGTTTACGAGGTCTAGTATTAGATTCTCTTTTGATAGTTTTTTTTCATTCATATCTACTCATCTCCTTCTCACTAAAAACTTGGTGGTGTTGCAACCCATAGTACAATCGCCTTTGTCTTGCCTACGTTTTCCAAATAATGGTCACTTGTTGGTCTAAAATAGAAGCTATCGCCTTTTTTTGCTTTAAACTTCTTATTTCCTAGATGGACATAAACTGTACCTGCTAAAACATAACCAAATTCTTCCCCTTCGTGGGGCGTATGTACAACGGACTGTCCACCAGCCTCAATATTAATTAAAATTGGTTCCATATCATTTTTTTGAGCATTTGGAATCAGCCAAGTAATCATATTACCCTCTTCCTTATCCTCTTTTTCAAACACATCTTCTTTTGTGAATACAATTTTCTCTTGACTGGATTCATTGAAGAAGTCTTTGAGATTGGTTCCTAAACACTCTAAAATATCTATAAGCGTAGCAATAGAAGGTGACGTCAGTCCCCTCTCTACTTGTGAAATAAATCCTTTTGAGAGCTCACAGCGATCGGCAAGTTCTTCTTGAGTCAGTCCATTTTTCTTTCTCAATTGATTAATCTTTGCACCAATATCCACAGAGCAGCCTCCTTATTTTTTTGTATGTATACATGACGAATATATAAACTTTTTGTTTACACTAATTAAACTTTCCTCAGCGATTATACCTATTTTTTAACAAATCGTCAATATGTTTACCAAAAAATATTTATCCTTACAAAACAATATGTTTAGTATATGTAGTCTATGCACAAAATATTGATTTTTTATCTTTTTCTTGTTTTGCAAGGGATCTAGCCTTTTATTTCATGCTAAGCTATTTAAAAATAACAGTTTTACTGTTTCCTAATGTGATTTTCTGCTTATTCTCGCGTCATCCAACTCACTCCAATAATAATCAAAAAGTTTAGTAAATGTAAAAGAGGCCTCTTGGGAAGAGGCCTCTTTTTCGGGACTATGATTTTCTTCTAATTCTAATAATTTGATGTGTAGCCCAAGTGTTTGACTGGGGACCGAACGCGTCAAAACACCATTGGTAACAATCTCAGCATATTGTCCTGGTGTGAGCTGCCATACATTTTGCGGTGGATGTATGCCGTTTGCACAGCTGATTCTCGTATGATCATCAACATGGACGATAACTTGATTCTTTTTTTGGTAAGGGTCTTCATCTGAGTAAGCCACTATGATGTACTGCTCCTTTTCGTGAAGCGATACGATCACCACCCGTTCAAGTGACAAGCCACCATCCCGCGCAATCTGTGCCTCAACCTGCTGACTGACGCCCCACAAAACCAAAAGCGCTATCACACACAATTTCCCTTTCATATGCAGCCTCCTTGGAATAGATTAGTGTTAGCTTCTCATTTCTCCTTGAAAGTTATGCACCAAAAAGGTCTTCTCTTTATAGACGATTGTTCCCTTCATTTTGTTCCACTATTTCTACACCTAACATTTTTGCAAATTCTAATGCTTGTATCGGATTAATCTTGAGTTTTTTAAGATCCTCTAACTTCACCTTGACCCCATCAATACTAGAACTTGAGAGGTCCACCCCTGCTAGCCTTGTACCGGCAAAGTCTGCACGCCCTAACATACAGTTTTTGTAATGTACCTGTTTTAAACCACATTCTCCAAAATAGCTCTCACTTAGTTGGCAGTCATTGAACTGAACTTCTTTCATATGTGAAAAACCTAGATTAAGGTAATTTGCCATACAGTTTTCAAACTGTACATACTGCAAAGTTGATTCTGGCATGTATGTACCCACTAGTTTGCACTCCTCAAAGCGCACACGGTGTAAGATTGCATGTTCCAAATTGGCATTAGATAAGTCGCACTTTTTAAGAAGCACATTACTTAGTTCCATCCGCTCAAGCTGTACATCTACAAAAACTACATTTTCTAAAATACATTCTTTAAAAACAACATAATTACAGTTGCTCTCCTCAATCCACAAATCCTTGAGATGTTTGCCCTCGATGAGTTGTTCATCATCAAGTATACATTCTCCTTCAAACGGCATGACCGCTTCAATATGTGGTAGTAAAAGCTTTTGCTCTTTTGTATTTTTCATGCAATACCCCTATTCTATAGCTCATAAATTTGGCTGTATTTTTTTGTATAATATCGAATAATTGGCTGTGCATCTAGACCCGTACCACACAATTCTTCTACAATCTGTGTAGGTGTCTTCATCTTTCCATACTGATGAATATGTTTACCAAGCCACGCTCTCACCTGATCAAGTCTTCCCTCATGGATCAATGTTTCAATTGGACCTAACGCTCCTACAAGTGCCTCTAGGAACTGTCCCCCATAAATATTTCCTAATGCATAGGATGGGAAGTACCCAAACATCCCTGATGGCCAATGTGTATCTTGAAGTACGCCATCTGTATGACTTGTTGGCACTACCCCAAGATAATGCTTCATCTTGGCATGCCATGCCTCTGGTAGATCTGCCACTGCCAATTTGCCACTAAACAAATCCCGTTCAAGTTCGAATCGTATAATCACATGAAGATTATACGTAAGCTCATCTGCCTCTGTACGAATCAATGAAGGCTTAACGATATTATTACCTTTATAGAAAGTTTCAAGGTCCATCTGCTTAAACTGTGGGAAGATTTCCTGTACTTTAGGATAGTGACAAGTCCAAAAGGCTTTACTTCTTCCTATGATATTCTCAAAGAATCTGGATTGACTCTCATGGATTCCCATAGAAGTCCCAGTAGCAAGTCCTGTTCCAATCAGCTTTGGCATAATCTGCTGCTCATAGATTGCATGCCCGCCCTCATGAATTACACTAAATGCAGAGGATCTGATATCCCTCAAATCATAGTGAGTTGTAATACGTACATCATAAGGTGCCTCTCCTATTGTAAAAGGATGCTCACTTTCATCAAGACGTCCTGCCTCAAGGTCATACCCCATCACATCAAGTAAATAGTGTGCAAATGTCTGTTGCCTTACCTTATCAAAGTCCCCTACAAATGGCTGTTCATCTACAATACCCTTTTTTCCAATGGCTTCAATAAGAGGTACTGTGCCTTCCTTGAGCGCATCAAAAAGATCAGTAATCTTATCTGCTGTGATTCCTTTTTCATAGGTATCTAATAACACATCATAAGGATCTTTAGTTGGATTAATATAATGTGCCATTTCTTTTTGAAGGGCAATCATTTCTTCAAAATAAGGCTTCATCTTATCAAAATCTGCTTCGTGCTTTGCCTTAAGCCATGTATTTTGAGAACGAGATGATGTCTCCACATAACGCTCATAAAGTGCTGATGGGATATTTTTACACTGTAGATACTCTTCATAAAGATGCTCCACCATGGCTTGATCCACTGCATCTAATTCTTTGTACCGTTCTGGCACTCTAAGTGCTTCAAGTTGGTCCCTCATCTCCTCAGATACACTCATTTTGAATGCTTCTCCTGATAAAGTTGTTAATGCACTGATATGTGCATCTGCACCTTTCTTTGGCATATGGGTTTCCATGTCCCACGAGAGAATCATTGCCGCATGCCTATAATCACCTATTTTTTTAACTTGTTCTTTTAGTCCTTGAAGTACTTCCATGTTATTCCCCCTTTTTCTTTTTTTATGTCCTATCTAGTATACTATGAACGAATAAAATTTTCTTTATTTTTTATAATATTTAATCAAACGTTACAAAAGTGATCCCAACTACAACCCCTCACCTGCCACTAATATCCTCTTGTATATTTCATTTTCACATGAGGAATCTCTGCTTCCTCATACACTTCTGAGATTGGTCTAAATCCTACAGATTCATAAAGGGGTACCACATATTCTTGTGCAGAGAGCGTAATTGCCTCTATATCCCACGCGGTGCTCATCCATTCTACACTTCGTTCCATCATCTCTTTTGCTACACCTTTGCGACGCACCTGCTCTAATACAAGCACACGACCAATTGATGCAGTCTCATAACTAATCCCACTTGGAATCAGACGTGCATAGGCTACGACCTTTCCATTTTCATAGGTAAAGATGTGATGACATTGTTTATCTACATCATCAAAGTCGTTTTCACAGGTAATGCGTTGCTCCATCACAAATACCTCAAAGCGTGCTTTTACAATTTCATAGAGTTCATCTCTTGTTAGATCCTGATAAGATTTGATCATCCATTGTCTCTTTTGAGTCATCATTTTTATTCCTTTCAAGGTTGTTTTTGCCTTTATTATAACATATGTCAAGTTTTTCACTATACCAAACTTTGTAAATCTGCTAAACTAGAAACTGCACGAATCAGAATGTGACACTTCGTCACGCTTATTTCATCGGGAGGTTACATATGAAAGATTTGACATCGGGGCATGAGGGTAAAGCGATTTTTTATTTTGCACTCCCTATGCTCATCGGAAGTTTATTTCAACAGCTCTATAACACAGCTGACAGTATTATCGTCGGACAATTTGTAGGAACAGACGCTATGGCGGCCGTATCCGGCGCAAGCCCTATTATGTTCTTACTAACCTCTTTACTTATGGGGATCACCTTAGGCTTCTCTATACTGGTTTCTCAGTATTATGGTTCAAGAGACATGAAGTGTGTTAAAGCCACTATTGATACCACTTATATCTTTATTGGAGTTGGCTCTCTTGTTATTACACTTATTGGGCTTTTTGCAAGTGGTCCTCTCCTTCATATGATGAATACACCTGCAAATATTATTCCCCTTGCACAAGAATATCTCATCATTATTTTTATTGGAACACTTTTTTCTGCAGGCTATAACGGGATCAGCGCCATTTTACGTGGTCTCGGAGATTCCAAAAATCCACTTATTTTCTTGATTATTGCAACAGTCCTCAATATTATTTTGGACGTTATCTTTGTGATTGCCTTTGATATGGGGATTGCTGGGGTTGCCCTTGCTACAGTCATTGCACAAGGTGTTTCATTTATATTTAGTGTGGTGTACCTTAATAAACGTCATGCTATTTTAAAGGTCGACCTCAGACATCTCGTCTATGATCGCCATATTTTCCTCAAAGGAATGGAGCTTGGTATTCCTAGCGCTATTCAACAGATGCTTTTTTCTTTAGGAAATATTGCACTTCAATCATTGGTGAACGGTTATGGTACCTATGCGATGGCTGCCTTTGGTGCTGGTACCAAGATTGAAAGTTTTATCTCTATTCCTATTATGAATCTTGGCGCTGCAGTCTCTACTTTTGTCGCACAAAATATGGGTGCAGGACAATACGAACGTATCAAGAAAGGGGTACGCGCCTCGATCAAGATGAGTATTCTACTCGCAGCCGTTGTTGCCTCACTCTTTGTAGTCTTTAGTGAAGAGCTCATTAGCCTATTTAATACGACACCTGAAGTGGTGGAGATTGGTGCATCTTATCTCCTAGCCATTGGTCCCGCCTTTATTATCATTTCCACATCCTTTATGTGGACTAGCGCGGTGCGTGGTGCTGGCGCCTCCATCTTCTCCCTAATCAGTTCATTGATCTCACTTTGGCTCGTTCGTATCCCAGCCTCCTATCTCCTCTCATCTTTTATGGGAATCAAAGGCGTATGGCTTGGTATTCCAATTGGTTGGATAGTCGGTTGGTTTGTTGTTTACATCTACTACAGGCGTGGTACTTGGCAAACAAAAGGTGTTACGGCACAGCCACTTACTGCTACTGAAGAAGCATAAAAAAGCTCTTCAACAATGCATGATAACATGCACTGTTGAAGAGCTTTTGCTTTATCAAAATAACATTAGATTCTCATAAACTTCCTCATTCTCTTCCATACACCCTGATAAGGTCAGCCCAACTAACCTCACTTTCTTGTAACGCCGCTCTACCTTACTGATCAATAGCGGAAGATACTGATTAATCTGGGTGCTATTTTGAATAGGTACAGGTACTGTTAGGCTTCTGGTAATCTGAGTAAAGTCTTCATACTTAATCTTTAAGGTAAGTGTTTTGGCCTTCTGATGTGCAACCATCATACGATAGCTCACTTTCTCAACAATCGCTTCAAGTGCACCAAGAAGTTGCTCGGGTTCATCAGATTTATCTTCCTTAAAAGTTGTTTCTGCCCCGATTGACTTACGACACCGCTGACTTTGTACAGGTCTATGATCAATTCCCCTTGCAAAATCATAAAGAATATGGCCTCTCTTACCAAACAACGTCACCAAATATCCTAACTCGAGCCGCTTCAGATCAGCCCCTGTGCGTACACCGATCTTTCTAAGTGACTTAGATGTAACCTCTCCCACCCCATGAAATTTTTCAATAGGAAGCTGCGCCAAAAAGACGTCGCTTTGCTCCGGTCTGATTACCGCTAGGCCTGCTGGCTTATACAAATCTGAAGCAATTTTTGCAAGAAACTTATTATAAGATACACCCGCTGATGCACTCAGATTCAGTTCCTTTTGAATATCTTCTTTGATTGCTCTTGCTATATGCGTTGCCAAAGCCATCTGCTTCTTGTTCACTGTCACATCCAAATACGCCTCATCTAGCGAAAGTGGCTCAATTTGGTCTGTATAGCGGCTAAAAATCTCGCGAATTTCTAGGGAAATACTTTTATAAAGCTCATGTCTTGGTTTGATAAAAATAGCATGAGGACACAAATTATAGGCCATTCGGGATGACATCGCAGAATGAATACCGTATGCCCTAGCCTCATAAGAACACGTTGCAACAACACCTCGTTCATGTGGTTTCCCCCCTACAATAATGGGTTTACCTTCTAGCTCTGGATTCTCTCTCTTTTCCACTGAAGCATAAAAAGCATCCATATCTACATGAATGATCTTACGCGTTGACTGCATCTTTATTCCTCAAATAACGCGCCACCTATACGTTCAAAACTCTGCAACAACATATAGGCTTTGATATCAATTTTATGTTCCCCTTCTAATAGCGTACGTACCGCCTCTCTTGTTACGAGTACTGGCTCTAAATCTTCATCTGCCTCTAGTCCCTCTGTACTGAGTTCCCCCTTACAAATACAGTACGCAAATGCTACTGACTCATCCGTCATTCCCGCTGATAAGTAAACCTTAGGGTGGCTTGCCGATGTGATCTGTTTGACAAACTCAAGTCCAGTCTCCTCCTTAAGTTCCTTAGCAAGTGTCTCATTTGTTCCTAGTCCATCTTCCACTAATCCCGCTGGTAATTCATATACATAGTCATTGAGCGGCACACGATATTGCCTGACAAGTACTACTGCCTCATGTTCCTGATGATAGGCCGCAATCACCACTGCATCTACTTGATCTTCTTCATTATCAAAATATTGTTTCTCTAGACATTCATAGGACTTGCGTGATGCAACCATCCAGTGACGTTCTTGCCCACACTTATTCTGATACATCACATCAAACATATTTAAAAATTTGGTTTGGGCCAATGGTGTTAATGTTTTGATTCGGTCTGTAATCTTCATTTGCTAATCACTCCTCATTCTTCTTGTAGAAATAACTCTAGTTAGTATACCATATTATTGCTTCTCTGACATTTCATAAATACGTGCTGTCTGCTCTGATATTTCACCAATTGTTGCGGTTAACTCTTGTAATGCTGCAGAAATAGACGTGACATGCTCTAGATTCTCCTTATTCTTTCCTGTTACTTCATCCACCTGTTCTTCCATAGTCTGAGATTGCTCCGATATCATACCTATTGCTGTACTCACCAATTCAACCTGCCTGCTATTGTCATTTTGAACACGATACAGTGACTGATAGTCCCCTGACATCCCTTCAATCGCTGTGGTATTCTGACCAATAAGGTGATGCACATTGCCAATATAGCTAATCACATCTTCAATACGCAAATTCATCTGCTGGATCTGCTTACCAATCTCCTCTGATGCCCCTGCAGAGGCATCTGCAAGTTTTTGGATTTCTACTGCTACCACTGCAAATCCTGCACCAAATTGCCCTGCACGTGCCGCTTCAATGCGTGCGTTGAGACTCAGTAAATTTGTTTGAGCTGTCACTTTCGCAATTAAGGTCAATGAGGCATTGATTTGTTTCATCTGACTGATAAGTGCCGTTACCACCTCTTCTGAGTGCCCATTAAGCGTCTGTAATTCACCCATGTCTTTGACAACACGGCTAATTTTCTCTTGATTGGAAGTGGCCTGCTCTCCTATCACTGCAGTATTGCTCATGACCACTTTCGTATGCTCATGTAAGTTTCCTACCTCTAATCGTGCTTTCTGCATCCAAATCTTAATAGATTCTAGTGCTTCTATCCCTTCCTGCGTCTCATTCACAATAGATGCCATATGGCTACTAACCATCTGTACGGCATCTGTACTTTCCTCAAGCTTCTTACCTAAAATCTTTACAGCATCTTGCAGTGAACTTGCAATTGTCCGTACTTCATCCCGTTGCAACTCTATTGCCTTTCTTAAAGCTTCCCCTTCTGCAGTCAAAGATCGATTGGTTTCACTCCCCACCAACATAATGATTCCTAAGGCAATAATCTCTATGGTCACATAACCTATAAAAAGCAGCATACTCTTTGTACCTACTACAAAAGTCATCCCTGCATCTATTGTGATGACACTGATCCCAATAATTATAAAAGTGACTGTATTGATAAGAATATAACGTATAATAAGTGTGCGGTCGTCATAAAGCGCCGCCAAATAAATCGTAATGATTCCTACTATTGCCCCATAAATCCAGCTTGATAAATAGAGGCTCATATTACATAATTGCATACCTACAAGCGCCATATGTTTGTAATATGGCGTATTTCCCCATTTTTTATATCCTAAAAAAGGCACCAGTACAAAAAACCACTGTATACAATACAAGAATCCTCTCACTGAAGTAAAATAACCTACTGGTGCAACAAATACTTTGATTACTGCCAAAATTAGAAGAACGATTAAACACCATCCTAATATACGTTTAATAATATGGTTAATCTCTTGTTCACGTTTTGTAATCTGGGTATTCATATTACATCCCTCCATATACCATCTACTTATAGCATATGCACAAGCTTATTTTAGGTACAAAAAAACACACCTAAAAAGGTGTGTTCTAAAAACAAATAAAATGGTCGCTGCAGGGCTCGAACCTGCGACCCCCTGCTTGTAAGGCAGGTGCTCTCCCAGCTGAGCTAAGCGACCATAACGACCCAGAAGGGACTCGAACCCTCGACCTCCGCCGTGACAGGGCGGCGTTCTAAC
>JBOFIR010000248.1:0-8309 GCA_051650265.1 Cellulosilyticaceae bacterium | reverse complement strand
TTAGATCTGCTGCATCTAATCCTTGCAGTTTAAAATCACCTACTGGCTCTCCAGATACTTCACATCTAAGCAGCCATCTAATAAATTTTAATACTTCTTCCAAATCTGCTAATAGTTTAGGTACTTTTTCTCTTTCTGCCAATAGCTCCACCATTAGAATTTCTGCTTCTAGGGAATCTATCTTCCCTCTTAAAGCAATTCTAGGATGGTCTTTAAAAACCAGTAAATTACCTCTTAGGTGAGTCATATGTTCAGGCTTCTCGGTAAGCTTTCCTCCAAAGAGGGTATCAAATAACTCATCTTCCTTTACAGGTACTTCTTGTTTGGTTTGCACTTCTACTACGATTGTATCTGCCTTTTCACTTGTGGCTTCACTATGATTGTCTTCTTCTCTGATTTTAATACGAATACATTTTTCTCCCAAATAAGCTCTTGCAGAAGGTGTAATAATTTCCTTACGTGAGACACAGATTTCTTTTTTATCCCGTAAGTCCCCGTTAGCAATCATCCTTCTTACGTCACTCTCTGTTAACACAGACATTTTCTCACGTCCTTATTAAGACGTTGATCAATTAGATACTGAGTTAATTAGATAGCTAGAAAGAGATTCTCCCTAACTAACTATCTAACTGTCAACCCTTCTAAACTATCTAATGACCAACTCTTCCAACTTTATTATGCTTGGCTTGTTGCTGCATGTGGAAGAATAACATCCACTTCTGTATGTGGTCTTGGGATAACATGTACTGAAATAAGTTCTCCAACTCTTTCAGCTGCTGCTGCTCCTGCATCTGTAGCTGCTTTGACAGCACCTACGTCTCCTCTTACCATTACAGTTACAAGTCCACCACCTACTTGCTCTTTTCCTACAAGTGTTACGTTAGCCGCTTTCACCATCGCATCAGCCGCTTCAATCGCTCCTACCAAACCTTTTGTCTCAATCATTCCTAAAGCATTTGTATTTGCCATTTTATTTTCCTCCTAAATTTCAATTTACTTATTCGCTTAAATTAGTTCTTTCATGATGCGCTTCACTAATACATCAATGAGTTCTTCTGAGCAGCTACCACAGCTCGCAGTACCACTTGGTGCACCTGCTCTGATTTCTTCAATCTCCTTAGTCCCATAAGCCACACGTTTGATGTTGATGACATCCATTGGGCCTATGTTGTTAGAAGAAGAACTACCGCCTACAGCTCCGCAGCCAAGTGTCATAGCTGGGAATAATCCTGTAGTTGCTCCTACCCCACCTAGAGATCCTAATGTATTGATGAGGATACGTGAAGCTGGGATACGAAGTGAGAAGCGTTTCACTAATTCAGCATCGTTGGCATGCATACAGAATGTATGTCCACTGCCTTCAAACTCTAAGATTTGAATGGATTTTTCAAGGACTGCATCTACATTTTCTTCTACATAGAAAGCAAGAATTGGTCCTAACTTCTCTCTAGAATAAGGTGCATCGTGTCCTACTCTGCTTTCTTTAGCAATCAGCACTCTTGCTGAATGTGGTACAGTCGTAAGTCCTGCAAGTTTGCAGATATACTCTACAGTTCTACCTACAATCTGAGGATTCATAGAACCATTTGGTCTGAGAATGAATTTGGCAAGTTTGTCACTTTCTTCTTGATTCAGGAAGTAACCTCCTTGTTTTTCAAATTCAGCTTTTACAGTATGCTCCATGCATTTTTCTACGATTACAGATTGCTCTGATGCACAGATGGTACCATTGTCAAATGTCTTAGAATCTAAGATACGTTTAACAGCCATCTTCACATCTGCACTCTTATCGATAAAGGCTGGTCCATTGCCTGCACCTACCCCGATAGCTGGTGTCCCTGAAGAGTAAGCTGATTTCACCATTGCTGGTCCACCTGTTGCTAGGATCAGCTTAGTATATTTGTGTTTCATCAGCTCTTGTGTCGCTTCCATAGTTGGTACTGTAATTGTAGAGATTGCTCCTGCTGGGCAGCCTGCTTCCTCTGCTGCTTTGGCAAGGATTTTCACGGTTTCCAAGATACATTCTTTTGCACTTGGGTGTGGTGAAAAGACAATAGAGTTTCCTCCTTTTAAAGCAATAAGTGATTTATACATAACTGTAGAAGTTGGATTGGTAGAAGGTACAATACCCGCTATGACACCTACTCCAATACCGATATCATAAATTTTATTGGCTGGATCATCAGCGATAATCCCTACTGTTTTTTGGTCTTTAATCGCTTCATAAATCACTTTAGAACCAAAGACGTTTTTGATCACTTTGTCTTCCCATTTTCCAAAGCCTGTTTCTTTGTTAGCCATCTTGGCTAGTTTTTCTGCATTGGCATACCCTGCATCAGCTACAGCTTTGACAATACGATCGATTTGTGTTTGATTGAGTGTTGCTAATTTCTTTTGTGCTTCTCTCGCCTTTGTTACAAGTGTTCTTACCTCTTGAATAGAGACAAGATCTTTATCTAATAACTCCATTAATTCTCACCTTCTTTATCAAACTGTATAATCATGTGGATTAAGTCTTCTTTTTTTGCAGATTTCATCTTTTTAGCTGCCACTTTGATGCCTAAAGAAGTAATGAGATTCTTTAGTTCTTTATTGCTCATTTTTTTGAGTTCATGAGGCGTTAATTTCTTAACGCCTCCTACTACAGGTGGCTTAATTTCTTCTTCTATATCTTTAGCAATATAGGCTCCTTCCGGAGAAACCTCTGTCATATCCACTTCCGGAAGAGGCGCTCTTTCTACTTCATCGCTCACGACTGGAATCTCTGTCTGGTTTGCTACAGTGTCCTGTGAAGGGCTAGAAGGTTGGTCCATAGTCTCAGCATTTAAAACGTTTTGAGTGGTAGCGTCTCTATTTTGCTTCATATGCTTGGGTCCCAAATTTCTCATCCCTTTACCTGGCTCTGTAAGCATGCCTGCCAGAGAGCTTTCAAGTCTTGGAATAACGTGAGCTGCACGTACGGTTCCTATTCTTTCAGCTGCACTGCTTCCTGCATCTACAGCTGCTTTGACAGCACCTACATCTCCTAGTATTTGTATCGTTACAATCCCACCGTCTACTCTGGTGACCGCTCCTAACTTTACATTAGCCGCTTTAAGAGCTGCATCAGCAGCTTCTATAGCTGGTGGATAGCCTATCACTTCTATGAGCCCGAGTGCTTCGGTCATAGTCTATTAGAACTCCTGTGGGTTATCTGCTACGGCTCTTACAGCTTCTGCAAACGCACTACATGCGGCATTACATGCTGATTGTGATCCTGTAAGGAGACCCCCGCCAAAGTTTGTTTCTGTTGGTGGTCCAAAGAACTCTACCAATTGTACATCTGCTGCTTTCATCGCTGCATCTAATCCATAGATCGATTCAAGTGGTGGTGCTACAAGGTAAGCTAATGCTTCTCCTTCTGCCACGCCTGCTACTTTAGAAAGGTAAGTTCCTGTACGAGATACTGTATGTGCATAGTACACGATCGAGTCGTCATCATTGGCACTTGTAAAGTGTGCTCCACCTTCCATAAAGTCTAATGCTGCTTTCAGTCCACTTCTCACTTCCGCTGGGCTTGGTCCACCAATGATTCCGATTACTTCTCCAGCAAGTTTAGTCGAAGCATTTCCCGCTCCTGCATACATCGATCTAGCATAGACTACATCTACATCTGCATCTTTTGTTGCTTCATCAAGTGCTGTATAAGTCACATCATCCATATCAGATGTGATGATTCCTATACTTTTGTGTCTTGGTCCTAATTCTAATTTTTTTGCAAGTTCTGCACTTACATTAGAGATGATTTTCACTCCGAGGACATTAGGACGTATTTTATCGTTTTTCACGGCTCATTCCTCCATTTATTTAAGATCAATTCCTGATGCTTTCTTATCGAGCATTTTTTTGATAAGCTCTGCAGCATGTGCGCCAGCTTCTACAGCTGTTGTTCCACCTTTGTGGATGTTTGAGATAACTGTACGTTTCGCTTCTGCTAGCCCATGTTTTGGTTTGTAAGCAATATAAGCTGACATCGATTCTGCTGTTACTAGACCTGGTCTTTCACCAACTAGCATACAGATTACATCTGCATCTGTTGCTTGACCAATATCATCCATCGCACCAACCCTTGCATATTTGATAAAGACAATAGGAGGTACTGTGATACCATACATTTTAAGACCTTGTTCAATAGCTGGAATCATATCTTCTACATTGGCTTCAATAGCTGAAGAAGATAAACCATCCCCAACGATAATGAGTACTTTTGGATTTTGTCCACATGTTTTTTTGATAATGTCTAACTCTTCTGGATTGAATCGTCTACCTAAATCTGGACGAGTAAGGTATTCATCTTTGTCTTTACATTTAGTTTGTACAAAGACAAACTTATTTTTCTTAATAAAGTCTTCTGATACATCACTAAATACTGCATCTTGTGCTGCGGCATGGTCTGCTCTTACACGAAGCATTGTAATGGTTTTGTATCTTGCACCTGCTTTACCAATTCCTAGTCTAGCTGGTGTTTTAGATTTCATATCAAGATAAGCTGATTTGTCTATCGCATTGTCTACTAACAATTGTTTTTTAAGATCTATTTTTGTAACATCTTCAATACATCCACTTGGATCGATTGTTGTTGTGTTATTTCTGTTTGAATTAGAAGTAGGTGCTGCTGTAGTTACACTACTGCCTTCTTTGCCTACCATTTGTTCTACGAGTTGTTCTACCATTCTTCTTAAATCTTGTTCGTTCATCACTTTAGCCTCCTTATCTTAGAATAGTGTAGATGCATCGCCTGCTTTTGAAGTAAGTCTTCCTCTTTCGTCTACGAAGCCCATTTTTACTAACCACTGATGGAAAGGCTCGATAGCTTTGAGTCCAAAGATTTCTCTAAGAGATGCTGTCTCATGGAATCCTGTTGTTTGGTAGTTCAGCATAACGTCATCGCCATGAGGGATACCCATAAAGTAGTTACATCCTGCTGCTGTTAAAAGTACAGATAAGTCTTCAATAGAGTTTTGGTCAGCTTTCATATGGTTGGTATAACATGCATCACATCCCATAGAGATGCCTGTAAGTTTACCCATAAAGTGGTCTTCAAGACCTGCTCTAGATACTTGTCTACCATCGTATAAATACTCAGGTCCAATGAAACCTACTACTGTGTTGACTACGAATGGGTCATAATGCTTAGCAAAACCATAACATCTCGCTTCCATTGTTACTTGGTCTACACCATGATGTGCTTCTGAAGAAAGCTCTGAACCTTGTCCTGTCTCGAAGTACATGACGTTTGGTCCTTCTGCTGTTCCTTCTGATAAAGCAAGTTGTCTTGCTTCTTCGATTGTTGCTCCGTTGAATCCGAAAGCTTCATTTCCTTTTTCTGAACCTGCAATAGATTGGAAGATGAGGTCTGCTGGAGCACCTTTGCGAATCGCATCCATCTGAGTCGTTACGTGCGCGAGTACACAGATTTGAGTTGGAATTTGCCATTTTTGTTTGACTTCCTCAAAACGTTTGAGTACTCTAACTACACTCTCTGTACTATCATCTACAGGGTTTAGTCCAAGTAGTGCATCTCCAGCTCCATAAGTTAATCCTTCTAATAAAGAAGCTAAGATACCATCTGGATCATCTGTTGGATGGTTAGGCTGTAGTCTAGAAGAAAGTGTTCCTGGCATACCAATAGTGGTATTACAGTGTTTAGTGATACGGATTTTGCTTGCTCCGTATACAAGGTCCATGTTAGACATGAGTTTGGCAACTGCTGCTACCATCTCTGAAGTTAATCCTCTAGAGATACGTCTAATATCTGCACCTGTTACTTTCTCATCTAAGATCCACTCACGAAGCTCTGCTACTGTCCAGTTTTTGATCTCTCCGTAAATCTTTTCATTCACATCATCTTGTATGATACGTGTAACCTCATCTTTTTCATAAGGTACTGCTGGGTTATTTCTAAGGTCTGCTAATGTGATATTGGCAAGGACCACTTTTGCTGCAACTCTCTCTTCAGCTGTCTCAGCTGCTAGCCCCGCTAACTTATCACCTGATTTTTCTTCATTTGCTTTCGCCATTACATCCATTAAAGATTTGAACGCATAAGTACGCCCAAATAATTGTGTTTTTAAAATCATATGAATCCTCCTTCCATAGAATAGAAATTAGTTAAATATTAATGTTTTGACTACCACGGGTAAGACCATTCCATCAAACGCTGGACTACCTATATCAATGTAGTCTCCATTATCCAGTTTGACACTATCTAGACAAATCACATCTTTTTGGTACTCAAGCATACTATACATGGCTTGTCCGAGAACTTTGGCCATGTCTTTTTCTACGATGACAATCAGAGGAAGCTCCCTGTCAATGAGCTCTTTCATGCCCTCTAATAAACCTCTCGCATAGCTCTGCACATCTTTAAAAGATGGATTATCCTGCCCTTCTAGAGCAATAGCTATCCTTTGTAAATCTCCTTCTAACTTAAACCACTCGAGTTTCTGCTTCACTGCTTTCGCAAGTGCCTCTTCTCCGTGATGTTCGTCATCTCCAGCAAGCTTAAGAATCGGTAGATTCTTGATAGGAAAATCTTCTGTGGTATAAGTGATTGTGCTTCCACTGACTTCTGTAGTATGCGTTCCTGCCCCTACTACGGTGGCACGGATCGTCTCTACTGACCGTATGACTTCTAGCTTTTTACAAAGGTCAGATTCTCTAATCGCTTGGCCTAAAAGTATACCAATATCCCCGAATTTGAAATAATCATCTATTGGTCCATCATAGTAAATATAATCTGCTACCCCTCCAGAAAACGAAATACAAGAGATGGGTACATCTAATGCAATGTTCTTGTTGGTAATAATCATCTTAAATGTACTATCTTGTGGCGCCAAACCTACGCTTTGCTTCAGCATCTCTACCATGATGTCTATAATGGGTTTTAAGTTTTCTCTCGTAGCGATGCTGCCTATACTTAGGCCCAGATTATTCTCTTTGATTATTGTTTCTATTTTTGGTGAAATATATGTTATCTTTTTGGAAATTGTATCAATTTTAATTAGCCTACCGCCTATATCTAGGCATCCAGTTTCTTTGACATCTCCTCTTTGAAAAACAGCGAGGTTACTGGTACCGCCTCCTATATCAATATTGACAACACTTGTACTGTGTTCTTTAGAATAGGTATGTGCACCTGCTCCTTTACCAGAGATGATACTTTCAAGGTCGGGGCCTGCTGTGGCTACAACAAAATCTCCTGCAAATCCACTGAGTGTCGTAAGGACTTCTCTCGCATTTTCCTTTCTAGCGGTCTCACCTGTGATGATGACCGCTCCCGTATCAATCGTCTGTTTATCGATCCCAGCCTTTTGATACTCCTTTTCTATAATCTCTCTCACCTTAGGTCCATCAATCTCTTTGTTTGAAACAAGAGGAGTAAAATAAATATCACTACGGTAGATAATCTGTTTGTCCACAATGATAATGCGTGGCACAGTAAATCCTGATGCCATATTCTCTATAATCAGCTTGGAAAAAATCAGCTGAGTCGTACTGGTTCCAATATCAATTCCTACACTTAAAAGTTCATCACGCATCCTTTTACTCCTCTCTTAATTGCTCTTTAAGACTTGATTGAGATACTCAAAAAGTGGTTCAATTCCCGTACCTTTTATCGTATCAACTTTAAAAATTTTGGTAGCTCCTGCTTGTCTGAGACGATCTTCTACCTGCTCTACTTGCTGCGTCTCCTCTACTAATGCAATCTTAGTAATAATGCCTATCACTTCTTTTGCAAAGCTTCCTGCAAAGGCAGGCGGTAAATAGCACTCTTCCTCTAATGGGTCTGCTATTAGCGCGATAATCTCAGCATCTACCGCTGTCATAATCAGTGCGCTATAGTAATTTCTATTTTCCATATACTCCCCTGGCGTATCTATTGCATTGTCGTAGTGTTCTACTGCTTGGGTTTTTTTGTACTTAATTTCGAGTTCATCGAGCTTTTGACAAAGCGTGGTTTTCCCACACCCTGTTTTGCCCATGAATATAACCTTTTTGCCCATCGCTTAAGTCCGCGTAATGTCTGTAGGTGTAAAGTGGAGGGTATTTTCTAGTACACTTACCACATCCTTTACAGCTGCCTCTACAGAACTTACATCTCCTACAATGACTAATGACCCACTAAATCTATCTATAAACCCTAGCGTAATGTCAGATGCCTTCGTCGCCACATCAGCTGCGATGATAGACCCCTCACTGGGTGTGATGGTCATAATCCCTATAGCTCCTACCTTCTCAGCAGGTAACCCAAGCTTTTTGTAAATATC
>JBOFIR010000247.1:0-11176 GCA_051650265.1 Cellulosilyticaceae bacterium | reverse complement strand
CCCTCAGTAGAAGGTGTATATGGGAAGTCCATGCCACTAATTGTACCAATAAGATACTGCACAAGTTCACGTTCACTCAGTTCGAGATTGGCAATGAACGCACCACAGGCTTTGTAAATATCGAGTGTTTGGGTGATGTTGGGATCACGATAAGACACAAAGTACATTGTTCCACTCTTACGCATATCTGCAAAGCAACCGTATGCACCGTTTTTCACACGTACATTTTGCCATAAATACTCCATACTGAGTATTGTTTTTAACATCAACATACTTCCATGATAAGTATAACCAAGTTCCTTGAAGTTATAGCCCATAGCTACATAATTGACATTACCAGGGTAGACAAGCCCCTCTTTGACCTGCGTTGTCATGAACTTATGGCCAAGTGGCATAAGTTCTTCACTTGGTATACCTTTTAAAGTCGCTGCGATTGTCTCAATTGTAGATGTTACAGCTTCCTCATCTACTGTAAGCCCAACTGTGATACGCTTGCTATTTGCAAGGTATGCATAAGCCTTGCGGAGCTCTGCAATAATCTCATCTTTTTGTTCTGACCAGTTGTTATAGATATGCTCTACAAAATGATAGAACGCAAGCCCTTTAGTCTCTTCCTCAAATAGCTCTGCAGCTGAGAAGTGTGATAAGAGTCTCCCCGCAGCCACTTTGTGCCCTTCACTACTCAAACTCATCTCCATCATAGATTTCATTTCTTTGATAATTTCAAAAATACGATCTTCACTCTCAAACTGTGTATCTGAAAGCACCTCTTTCATAATGTTGACTTGTTCATTTAACTTTGATAAAAGCGCTTTTGACTTAATAAAGAAGTAGCGATTGAAATCTTGATCTGTCTTGAGTGGCTTGATTGCTTGAATGTGATACTCAAGTCCACCCAAATTCTCATCCAGGTACATAGAAAGATCTTCGTAACTTCTCTTCCTAGTATCTAACTTCCCAAGCATCCCTACAACCATCCCTAGGTATGGCATATATTTATCTTCAATGCCCTCTAGATTAACGAACCAGTTGACATAGGCAATCTCATTGGTAAAGATTGGCGTTACCACATACGTATGGTCCCCATTTACCTGTACTTCACTACGCGGAAACATGGCTTCACGTGGGAGCTCTTCTTTTTTGAGAATTGGAATCGTATGTCTTGCTTCCTCTGTATCAGGTTGATTTTGGAATGCTTTAAAATCAGCGGTACGGGTCACGAGTTGCTCTATTTCTTCTTGTGACATCGCTGCCTTAATTTGTGCAAGTTTATTCACTACACCCTCTTCAATCTCACGGTCAAGATCTAATTGTGGAACAAGTTGCATTTTGACTGCATGGGTATTATTCAATAGGTATTTTGAGATTAATCCCTCAAAGTAACCGTCCTCTTTCTTAGACTTGATGGCACTCATTACTTCCTCATGTTGAAGATAGATGAGTGGTGACTCACCATACAGCCAACTCTTCATACAATTAATAAAGTAAAGTAGCCCCTTAGAGTAGCCTTTAAAGTCTGCTTCACGTAATTCGAACTCCTTGACTTGAAGCGCACCGTTGAGAAGTTGTCTTGACACACCATTTTCTACAATCTCACGTAATGTACGTTCAACAATCTCATAAAATCTTGGCACTTGGTCTTCCGATACATTCTTAGCCATAATAGTTAGTATTGGCTGACGAAGATGTGTTTGGAATACCCCAAATACATCCTCACCAATACCCTCTTTGAGGAGCGCCTTCTTTAAAGGTGATGCAGGTGTGTCAAGCAGGATATATTCTAAAATATTCATCCCTACCATGAGCTCTCTGTCAACCACTTCTCCTATTACGAAGTTATACGATGTGTAGATCTGATTGGACTTAAGCTCTGATACAGAGTAAGGATAAACTTTCTCTACAGGTGCATCAAATACCTTTTGTAATGTAATCTCTGAATCCACTTTTTGATACTCAAAATGTGACAAGTAGTCCTGATCAATAAATGCAAGTGTCTCTTCAATGTCCATGTCTCCATAGAGGCAAATATACGCATTGGATGGGTGGTAGTACTTCTTGTGGAATCCAAGGAATCCTTCTGATGTGAGGTTTGGAATATATTCTGGCGCCCCACCTGACTCGTTGGAATAGATACTATCTGGAAATAGACTTTCTTTGATCTTTCTAAATCCAACTTCTTCTGGTGAAGAAAATGCACCCTTCATTTCATTATAAACAACCCCTTTGTACTCAAGTGGTGCCTCTTCGGACTCAAGTTCATAGCGCCAACCTTCTTGCATAAGTAGATACGGGTTGTGATGAATATTTGGGAAAAATACCGCATCTAAGTACACATCCATTAAGTTATGGAAATCCGCATCATTTTGACTTGAAATGGGATAGAGTGTCTTATCCGGATATGTCATTGCATTGAGGTACGTATTAAGTGATCCCTTCGCTAGCTCTACAAATGGATCTTTGAGTGGGAATTTTCTAGAACCACAAAGTACAGAGTGCTCAATAATGTGTGGCACCCCTGTGCTATCTGGCGGCGGTGTTCTAAAGCCAATTCCAAAACTTTTATGTGTATCATCATTTTGTATATAAAGTACTTGTGCTTTTGTCTTATCATGCGTATACAGATTAACTGTGCCATCAATCTCTTTGACATAGGTCGCCATCTCAAGAGAATAACCTTTGATTTTTTTTGCTTCCATAGTGTTCTCCTTTAATTTTAATACTCCTTTAATTATAGAGCTTTGTACATTTTTTGTCTACTTCGCAGATTCTAATTCTATTAATTGACTAATGGTCACAAATGTGATCCCTTCATCCTGCATATAGGGGATCATCTCTTTGATTGCTGCTGCAGTAGGTTCCCCTTTGTACGTACCTACATGACCAATTCCTATGGCAACTCCATGTGTTTTGGCCAGTTCTGTAAGTTCCCTAAGCTTTGCCTTAACCTGCTCTTTTGAAGGTTCATTATCCAAAAAGACACTTCTCTTGAAGAAAGGCACATCATATTCTCTACTTAAGCGTTCTGAAAGTTTGGTGTCAGTTGTCCCGCTATCTACAAAATAGAAGCCTTTATCTTTGGCAAAATTCATGAGACTTGATACAATGACTTCATTTTTCATCGCCTTAGACCCCATATGGTTATTCATCCCCACAGCTTGTGGAATATCCAAATAAGCTTTATCCAGTGTGGATAAGACTTGATCACGACGCATACCTACCGTAATACCTAATGGCCCTAGCCAGCTTGGTTTTCCTGTGATGGGTTCAAGTGGTACATGTAAGATCACCTCTTTGCCAGCCAGAGCTAATGCTTTTGCCTCATCTACCGCACTAGGCATCCCAGGAATCACCGCACCTGTCAAAGGGATAGGTAATTCAAGAATTTGTTTTGTCCCTTTCATGTTGTTCCCAAAATCATCAATAATCAACACCACATAATTTTCTTTTGCAAAAAGCACCATCCCAAACATCAAAAAACTACTTAGTATCATCATTAGTTTTTTCATTGTCTCATCTCCTATCATTGAAGATAGTATGTGCATACAGGCAAAAAAAATAACACTTGTATCACACAAGTGTTATTTTGACTATTCTTCTGAAGTGAGAAACTGTTCACGGCACTCCCATGAACAGAAGAAATGCTCCACGCCATCTTTAACGATACGATATGCATCCTTCTTCTCAAGTTCTGCCCCACAAATAGGATCTTGTACCTTTTCAATCTGTACAGGTGGCGTCTCTTGACCTACACCCCCAAGAATTTCCCCATCTTTTTCAATCACTTTAATCTCTCCATTGACAATAGAGATGCCTTTAATATTTGGATTATCTTTATGCATCTTCATCACTTTTCTAATCTTAAACATATATCTTACGAGATTAAATAAGCTTAGTAACATGAATATTAAAACGACATTTAATATCATATCCATATCTATCACCTTCTTGCTTTAAAGTATACTTATTTACTTAATTTTTTGAAAAGCTTGTTCCAAATCTGCACGTATATCGTTGACATTTTCAATACCTACACTAAGGCGGATCAGCGTTGGACTAATCCCGCAACTTACAAGTTCCTCATCTGACATCTGACGATGTGTAGAACTTGCAGGATGTAACACAGCAGTACGTGCATCTGCCACGTGTACCACAATGCTGGCAAGTTCTAGGCTATCCATAAACCTAATAGCATCCTCTTTTGTCCCTCTGATATTAAAGGAGATGACACCACTTGCACCTAGTGGTAAGTACTTCATTGCCTTAGCATACTGGCTACTACTCTCTAATAAAGGATAACTCACAGACTCAACACTTGGATGATTCTCTAAGTAGCGTGCTACAGTAAGCGCATTACTTGAGTGACGCTCCATACGTAGATGAAGTGTTTCAAGTCCTAGATGTGTTAAGAAAGCATTTTGTGGGCTTAGGTAATTACCCATATCACGAATGAACTGCACTCTTGCTTTGGTGATGTAGGCAACTTCTTTGAATGCCTCAGCATAAGCTAACCCATGGTATGATGGGTCTGGCTCTGTGAAACTTTTGAACTTACCACTAGTATAATCAAAGCAGCCACCATCTACAATGACACCACCTACACTCGTTGCATGACCATCCATATATTTCGTTGTGGAATGGATCACAATATCTGCACCGTGCTCAAGTGGTCTACACAGGTAAGGTGTTGCAAACGTATTATCTACAATCAAAGGCACGCCGTAGCTGTGCGCAACAGCTGCCCAACGTGAGATATCCAATACAACTAACGCTGGATTGGCGATTGTTTCGCCAAAGAAAGCTTTGGTCTCTGGTCTCACAAGCGCCGCAATCTCTTCATCTGTCGCATCTGGTGCAACAAAGCTTACTTCGATCCCCATCTTTTTGAGTGTAATCGCAAAGAGATTGTAAGTGCCCCCATAGATTGTGCTCAGCGCGATGAAGTGATCACCACTTTCACAAAGATTCATCACCGATACCATTGAAGCAGCTTGTCCTGATGACGTACAAAGCGCACCCACACCACCCTCTAGTGCTGCTATCTTTGTCTCTAGCGCCTCTACCGTTGGATTACTAATACGTGAATACATATGTCCTGGCACAGCCAAATCAAAAAGTTTAGCAACGTGCTCTGTTGAATCATACTTGTATGTTGTACTTTGATAAATTGGTAAAACCCTTGGTTCACCATTTTTTGGTTCATAACCTGCTTGAATGAGTTTTGTCTCAATCTGCCATTCGCAATTCATATGATATTTCCTCCCCACAAAACCTTAGATATATTTTAAGAAATCTTTTTCTTCGGATGCGTCATCCTCTTCTTCATATTCTTCCATCTCATAAGCTTCTTCTGCAGCATCTACTTCTTCAGCTTTTTTGATCTCTTCAGCTGCTTTGATATGATCTGTAAAGATTTTTTGTAAGAAGCATGATGCAACCCCAATTGTAATAACTGGTAGCATAAACATAACAAGTGGCACAACTGCCATTAAATAGTTGATGGCAAACATAGATAATAAAATCAATGCACTTGAAACAATATGCTTATGTGCAAGCACAAAAGCTGTCAAGAATATTCCCTTAAGATTCATATGGAATCTTGAAAGAATTGCATACACATAAAGTGTCAAAATAGTTACTTCTACTGTAAAGAATAATGCGATGGCTGATATGTAAACAGGTGCCCCCTCTGGATAACCATTTAAAATAAACATATAGAGCCCACAGCTTAACCAAAGCACCCCTAAAATCAGTGTAATTGGGATAGATTGTTTAAAGTTCTCTTTAAAACTTTTGAAGAAATCTTTTGTCACATAAGCGTCTTCATCTCTGATTTTCTTTCCATATACATAGAAAACAGCCGTTGTCGATGCACCTATAGTAATAATCGGCAAACTACATATAATCCAATACAATGTTAAGATCATTGCATCGGCAATCTCTGTCCCTATTCTGTAAACTGGTCCATCAAGACTAAAAATTTTCACTTTAACTCCTCCTTGCATGATGCAATTTTTTTATGTAGTACTAGTATACTATAAAATTACTTATTATACAAATACTCCTTAAGCACTTGTGTCTAATTTCCTTAACAGAATATACCTTAAGTATGTAGAAATAATATAATTTTAAAATTTAATAAAAATTGTATTGAAATTTATTTTTAGTAGTGTATAATTATGCATAAATCATTATATATATAAATTGGAGGGAATATTATGAAAGAAAAAGTAGTATTAGCTTATTCAGGGGGATTAGACACATCTGTAATCATCCCTTGGCTCAAAGAAAATTATGATTATGATGTCATTGCTGTCTGTATCAATGTCGGGCAAGATGCTGAGCTTGTTGGTCTTGAAGAACGTGCGCTAAGCATGGGGGTTAGTAAAGTTTATGTAGAAAATGTAAAAGATGAATTTATGTCAGAATATGTATTTCCTATGATCCAGTCAGGCGCACTCTATGAATCAAAATATTATCTTGGCACATCAATCGCACGTGCCGTGATCGCCAAAACCCTTGTCAAAATCGCACTCCAAGAAGGTGCAACTGCCATCTGCCATGGGTGTACAGGAAAAGGGAATGATCAAATCCGTTTTGAACTCGGCATTGCAGCACTTGCGCCTCACATCAAAGTGATCGCACCATGGCGTATCTGGGAGATCTCATCTCGTGAAGAAGAAATTGCTTACTTAGAAGAACGCGGTTTGCCTATACCTATGAAAAAAGAAGACAGTTACAGTCGCGATCGTAACATGTGGCATATTTCCCACGAAGGTCTTGAACTTGAAGACCCTTGGATCGCACCAAACTACGATACGCTTCTCAAATTAGGAGTATCCCCTGAAAATGCACCAGACGAACCAACTGTCATCACACTTGGTTTTGAAAAAGGTATGCCAACAACATTAAACGGTATTGCTATGTCCCCTAGTGACCTCCTAGAGGCACTCAATGAACTTGGTGGTGCAAATGGCATTGGTATTGAAGATATTGTGGAAAATCGTGTGGTAGGTATGAAATCACGCGGGGTCTATGAAACGCCCGGCGGTACTATTCTTTACAAAGCACACGAAGAACTAGAGCATCTTACATTAGATCATGAAACTTACCGATTCAAGCAAACTGTAGCCCTTGAATACGCTGATCTGATTTACAATGGGAAGTGGTTTACACCACTACGCGAAGCACTAGGTGCTTTTGTCACTAGTACACAAGAAGTTGTGACAGGTACTGTTAAACTAAAACTCTACAAAGGGAATGTCGTGCCTCAAGGTAGCGAGTCACCTTATTCACTTTATAGTGAAAAACTTGCAAGCTTTACAACAGGTGATCTCTATGATCACAAAGATGCTGGTGGCTTTATTACACTCTACGGTCTTTCACTTAAAGTACGTGCTTTAATGATGGCTGAAAACAACAACTAAGGAGGTCCTTATGAAATTATGGGGCGGGCGTTTTGCCAAAGAAACAGATACACTAACAGATCACTTTAATTCATCCATTTCCTTTGACCAAAGGTTATACAAACAAGATATATTAGGAAGCTGTGCACACGTTAAGATGTTAGCTGAGCAACACATTATTGGCACAACAGATGCAACCCTGATTGAAGAAGGCTTATATGCACTCCTTAGAGATATTGAATCTGGAAAAGTTGCTTTTGATCTTCATGCTGAAGATATTCATATGAATGTGGAGACACTGCTTACACAACGCATTGGTCCTGTGGCCAAAAAAATGCATACTGGTAGAAGCCGCAATGATCAAGTTGCACTTGATATGCGACTCTATGTGATGGAAAGTCTTGCATCACTCCAAGACGAACTACGATCTCTCATGACTACTATTCATACACTAGCTTCAGCACACACCCAAACTATCATGCCAGGGTACACGCATTTACAACGCGCACAACCTATTACATTTGCCCATCATATGATGGCCTACTTTGAAATGTTTAAGCGTGATTATACAAAACTTGGTTTTGCCAAAGAGATGGCCAATGTGCTGCCTCTTGGCAGTGGTGCACTCGCAACCACAACTTATCCTCTCAACCGCGACTTTGTAGCTGATGCACTTGGCTTTGAGAGCGTATGTGCCAATAGTATCGATGGTGTATCTGACCGAGATTTTTGTTTAGATACCCTTTACAGTATCTCTCTTGTGATGATGCATCTCAGTCGTTTGAGCGAAGAGATCATCCTATGGAGCTCTCATGAGTTTCGTTTCATCGAACTTGATGACGCTTACAGTACAGGAAGCTCCATCATGCCACAAAAGAAAAACCCCGATATCGCCGAGCTTGTGCGCGGTAAATCAGGGCGTACATTTGGAAATCTTACAGGTCTTCTTACAACAATGAAGGGGCTTCCTCTTGCTTATAACAAAGATATGCAAGAAGACAAAGAATGTGTATTTGATAGTATTGATACACTATCCATGTGCCTGCCTATCTTCACCAAGATGCTTGCAACCATGACAATCCGCAAAGAAAACATGTACCAGGCAGCATCTGGCGGCTTTACCAATGCTACTGATGCCGCAGACTATCTGGTTAAAAAGGGCGTTGCCTTCCGAGATGCGCATGCGATCATCGGGCAACTTGTGCTTTACTGCACCACTCATCAGACAGATCTAGAATCCCTATCGCTTGAAACATATCAAGCCATTGACCCAATCTTCGAAGAAGATATTTATGAAGCGATCTCTCTGACTACTTGTGTCAAAGAGAGAAATGTAAAAGGTGGCCCTAGCCCACAGGCTATAGCCACCCATCTTCAAGAAGCTAAATGTTTCTTAGCTCATCTTGAGAAATAATTGAAAATCTCCTGATCGAAGTACTCGATGAGCCGAATATACCTATACAGCTTTGGTTGCTGTATAGGTATATTTATTTGCCACCAATCATACAAACTCCGGGCATCTTCTAGACACTTTGCACGATAAAACTGCGTGATGAATTCTGAAGGTGATAGGAACCACTCCTCTTCCAATTCACAGAGATGCGTTGCAGCTACTTCTGCCTCATATGCACTAAATATTACATAGTCATTTTCATCTCCAAAAACAGCTCTGAGTGCATCTGGATCTATCAACACCCGAGCCCTAGGATATAGGGTACGAAGTGCATTACGATAACTTCCAACTGGCGGAATCACAGCTTCTTCTATCTCCCACCTATGAATAGTTAAAAACTGATAAAGTGCCATTTGTTTCAGAGAATCAATACATGCGATTTCTTGTCTGTTACTTATGTCGAAGATCCGTACGTTTTTTGCCTGTTCATCTAGGCTCAGCTTGATTTTCAATACACCCACCTCTTTAGTGAGATTATTGACAATTTTCTATTTATTTTATACTGCCGCCTTAGCTAACTTTGCAATTTGCTAACATCAATTTGATACGGTTCTCTTGATTGACCTTACTCTCTGAAGGGTCAAAATCTATTGCTGTGATATTAGCCTCAGGATAGGCCTCCTTGATCTTACGCAGCATCCCCTTCCCAACGATATGGTTTGGTAGACATCCAAACGGTTGTGCGCATACCACATTATTAACCCCCTGTTGAATGAGTTCTAACATCTCAGCAGTCAGAAGCCATCCCTCTCCCATCTTGACACCTAATCCGATAAATTGTTCTCCCAACGCCCTAACCTGAGTAAAATCCGTAGGTGCTCTAAAAACACCAGATGCTTCAATGGCCTTAATCATTTTGCGCTGCTCTCTATGGATATAATGATAACCGGCCATTCCCAGATGACTTCCTAGCCCCCCCTTACCGTAGAGCTCACGGTCAAGTTTACCATGATACATACAGTACATCATGAAGTCAGAAAGTCCTGACATCACAACTTCAGCACCCTCAGATTCTAGATACGCCTCCAAGTAGTTATTTCCAAGCGGTGAATACTTCATATAGATTTCCCCTACAATACCTACCTTTGGTTTCGCTTTATTCTCTCTTGGTATGGTATTAAAGTCATCGATTATTTGCTTGTAACAGTTCTTCGTACATAGAAATTGAGGATGCCGCGCCATCTCGCTTAACTTTACAATCCACGTCTCTAATTTTTGTTGTGTCATCCCCTTAATTTGCTCATAGGGCTTACACTGATTACTCAAAAGCATCAAAAGATCCCCATAGAACATAGCTGCTACGAGTTTTACAGCAAGACCTAGTGAAATCTGAAACCCTGGATGATTCTCCAAACCACTTAAATTAGCAGAAATAACAGGTACATAGTCCATCTTCTGATTTTCTAGTGCTTTCCTAATCAAGTGTATGTAGTTAGATGCACGGCATCCGCCTCCAGTCTGGGTCATAATCAATGCCGTCTTATGTGGGTCATAGTCACCCTTTTTGAGTTCACTGAGCATTTGGCCTACTACTAGCATAGCTGGATAACAAATATCATTGTGTGTGGACTTTAACCCTTCTTGTACAATCTGTGTACGCTCTCCCCCACAAAACACAATGTGATAACCATAGTCTTCCATAATTCGTGCAAGAATCTTAAAATGAATCGGCAACATAGAGGGTGCCAATATGGTATAGTCATCTTTCATCTCTTTTGTAAATACTGCGTATTCTTGATGTTTTTCCTCTTTCATTTTCCCCCTACTTCCTTTGAGGCACTTGCAAACATACTACGTATTCTAATTTTTGCAGCACCTAAGTTACTTGTCTCATCAATTTTTATTTGGGTATAGAGCTTATTCCCCTGACCAAGAAGCGATTTGACTTCATCAGAAGTAATGGCATCTGTCCCGCATCCAAAAGAGACAAGATGAATAAGTTGCATATCAGATTGTGTTACCACATATTCTGCAGCGCCATAAAGACGTGCTTGGTACGTCCATTGATTGAGCACTTTTACAGGTGTACGATGACCTGGTGTATAAAGTGCATCTTCACTGACAACCACAGCACCTAGCCCCACAATGAGCTGATCAATTCCGTGGTTGATCTCTGGATCCACATGGTAAGGTCTGCCTGCCAACACAACAATGGGTTTCTGCATCTGACGCGCATAGCCTATTGCACGCACCGCTTCCGCCGTCACCTGCTCTTTGTAGTACTCTAGCGCCTTAAATCCTGACTTAATCCCTTCACTCACCTCTCTTTGCGAAAGGTCTCCTAACCATTCCTTCAGGTACCGATAAAGGTTTTTTTCTA
>JBOFIR010000246.1:0-17116 GCA_051650265.1 Cellulosilyticaceae bacterium | reverse complement strand
AATCTGATTCATAGTCTGAATCATCATCCTCATGTACCAGCCTAAAGTCAATTGTACGTGTCAGTACATCTGTCTTCGCAACAAGTACTTGAATCTTATCACCTAAGCGGTATTGTTTTTGTGTGTGCTGACCAATCCAGCGATGACCTGGTTCATCATAGCTGTAGTAATCATCATCCATATCATTGACATGAATGAGTCCTTCTACTGTATTTGGTAGTTCCACATAGATTCCCCATGAAGTGGTTCCTGTGATTCTTCCTTCAAATACCTGACCAATGAACTGCTCCATATACTGTACTTTTTTGAGTTTGACAGTCTCACGCTCCGCCTCTTCTGCACGTCTCTCACGTATTGAACACTTCATAGCTACATCTGGCATGATCTCATGGAGCTTCGCTTCACGTTTGCCGCCTAGCTTATGACGTAGATTCCACTTGATAATACGGTGGATCTGAAGGTCAGGGTAACGTCTGATTGGTGATGTGAAGTGACAGTAGTACTTGGCAGCAAGACCAAAGTGACCGTTACACTCTGCAGTGTACCGTGCTTGTTTCATAGAGCGAAGAAGTAAGTGACTGATAATACTTTCTTCAGGTTTGTCTTCAACTTGTTCTAGAATCTTCTGCATATCTTTTGGATGGGTCTTTGCCTGACCTGTTTTTACTGTATAGCCAAAGTTGGTCATAAACTCATTAAGTGCAATAATTTTTTCTGGATCTGGGTCCTCATGTGAACGGTAAACGAAAGGCTTTTCTTGCCAGAAGTAATCTTCTGCAATCGTTTCGTTACATACAAGCATGAATTCCTCGATGATACGTGTCGCTACGTTGCGGTCATAAGGCTTGATTTCGATTGGATTGCCTTCGCTATCTAAGATAACCTTTGTTTCTTCAAAGTCAAAGTCGATTGCACCACGTTTGATACGTTTTTGGCGTAGAATTGCTGCAAGCTCTTTCATTGTCTCGAACATTGGTACAAAGTCCTTGTATCTCGCAATCAAGTCTTCATCATGATCTTCAAGGATCTTCTTCACATTGGTATAACTCATACGCTCATCAATCTTGATGACTGTCTCCATGATTTGATGATTTTGTACGCATCCGTTTCTATCGACATCCATCACACAAGTAAGGGCAAGACGATCTACCCCTGCATTGAGTGAGCAAATCCCGTTACTGAGCTTGTGAGGAAGCATTGGGATCACACGGTCAACCAGATAAATACTCGTACCACGTTCAAGTGCTTCTTGATCCAGTGGTGAATGTTCTGTCACATAGTGTGTCACATCTGCAATATGCACACCTAGACGGTACATCCCATTTGAAAGTTTCTCAATAGAGATGGCATCATCTAAGTCTTTTGCATCTTCACCATCAATAGTGACCATTGGAATATGGCGCATATCTTCACGCCCACGTTTGTCTTGCTCGAGTACATCTGTATCAATGGTATCTACTTGCTTCATCACCTCATCTGGAAAAGCTTGTGGTAAGTCGAATTGATAGATAATGGATAGGATATCTACCCCAGGGTCATTGATATGCCCTAAGATGGATACAACTTTACCTTCTGGATTACGCTTTTCTTCTGCCCAATCAATAATTTCTACCAATACTTTGTGCCCAGATACAGCCCCTTTGGAATATTTCTTTGGAATAAAGATATCCCTTGCATATTTGTTTTCATCTGGTACAACAAACCCGAAGTTTTGGCTCTGCTCATAAGTGCCCACAATACACTGTGGTCCACGTTCAAGAATTTTGATGACCTCGGCTTCAGCACGCTTGGTCTCTGTCGCAGGGCGTGTAATACGACACATCACTTTATCTTTATGAAGTGCCCCGTTCACACCTGCTGCAGGAATAAAGACATCTTGCTCTTCACCCTCCACCACAAGGAAGCCAAATCCTTTTTGATGTCCTGTGAAAACACCTGTTACGAGGTTGAGTGCCTTTGGTGCCACAAATTTGCCACGTTTATTACGAATCACTTTTCCTTCAGTAATCAATTCACCAAGTAGCCTCTCAAGCTCAGGTCGATCAGAACTTGGTACACGAAGCATCAAAATAAGTTCTTTAATCTTTAAAGGTTGATAACGTGGATCATTGAGTAATTCAACAATTTTTTGTTTTCTTTCTGCTATAACAGCATCTTGATCTATAGGTTTACGAGCCATTACTTCACCTCTTTCTACTGCTTTTATAAGCAGCTTCTAGCTCTTTGTTTGCGTTTCTTTAGTATACTATATTCTATTATATAGTGTTTCCATTTGCCTCATGTATTATAACATAAGATATAATTTTGTGTCTAAACTTAATGATGCGCTCAATATTATATTTAGCAAGAAAAAAAGGTAAAGCTCGTCCAAGCTTTACCTTGATTTTCTTACTGGATAAGTGATAATGCTAATGCAAGTACAACAAAGGCACCTGCTGAAATCTTAGTCCATCTCTCAAATTTACCTTCAAGAGTATGTTTTTTGTTTTTTGCCCAGTAACTATCTTGTTGTGTTGCAAATGCTGATCCAAGCCCAGCTGATTTACCTTCTTGAAGAAGCACAACAGTCATAATCACGAATGCAGAAATGATGTAAAGTACTGTAAGTACTATTTGTAAAACACTCATGGTTTTGCCTCCTTGATTAGTATTGACACATACTTGTTTTATCATAGCATATAATGTGTGAAAAATCAATAAGCTCCCGATAGGGGAGCTTATTAATTCGTCGCTTTTACTACAGTTTATTTGCTTTACATTACTTCCCTAAGTTGAAGAATGAGTTGAGCCCACGATAGGTTGCAACACTATCTAGCTCTTCTTCAATTCTTATGAGTTGATTATATTTTGCAGTACGGTCAGAACGGCATGGTGCACCGGTTTTGATCTGTCCTGCATTCACTGCAACTACAAGATCAGCGATGGTTGTATCTTCAGATTCTCCTGAACGGTGTGATACAACTGCTGTGTAGCCACTACGATTGGCCATCTCAATGGCATTGAAGGTTTCAGTGAGTGTGCCAATCTGATTCACTTTAATAAGAATAGAGTTTGCAACCCCTTTACGGATTCCTTTTTCAAGAATTTCCGTATTGGTTACAAACAAGTCATCTCCCACAAGTTGTACGCGATCTCCAAGACGCTCGGTTAGGAGTTTCCAACCTTCCCAGTCTTTTTCACCCACGCCATCCTCAATCGAGATGATTGGGAACTTGTTCACGAGGTCCTCATAGTAGTCTACCATCTCTTCAGATGTACGTACGATTTCCTCGCCTTTCATTTGACTTTCGCCTTTGAAATAGTATTTACCATCTGCGTCGTTATAAAGTTCAGACGCAGCGGAATCCAGTGCGATACGAATCTCCTCGCCTGGCTTATATCCTGCTTTTTGAATTGCTTCTACGATCAGTGTCAAGACCTCTTCTGAAGTTGCAAGGTTTGGTGCGAAGCCTCCTTCGTCACCTACACCAGTTGCAAGCCCGCGGCTTGTAAGCACCTTTTTGAGTGTATGATATACTTCAGCACACATTCTCAGTGCTTCTTTGAATGTGGTAGCCCCTACTGGCATAATCATAAACTCTTGAAGGTCTACAGTATTATCCGCATGCTCGCCACCATTTAAAATATTCATCATAGGAACAGGCAGTACTTTGGCGTTAACCCCGCCAAGGTATTGGTATAACGGCATATGCAATGCCTCAGCCGCAGCTTTGGCAACAGCCATAGAAACACCTAGTATCGCGTTTGCACCTAATTTTCCTTTGTTCGGTGTGCCATCTAAGTCTATTAGTATTTTATCTATGGCAGCTTGATCAAGAGCGTTCATTCCAATAACCTCGTCGGCAATGATGTTATTCACATGATCAACAGCTTTTTGTACGCCTTTCCCGAAGTATCTGGAGTTGTCACCATCACGCAACTCTATGGCCTCGAGTTCACCAGTTGATGCGCCTGATGGGACAATGGCGCGCCCCACATAATCTCCTTCAACAATGACTTCTACTTCAACGGTAGGATTTGCTCTAGAGTCTATAACCTCTCTTGCAAATACGTCTAAAATCTCAATATAACCTTTCATAAGCAAGCACTCCCTTCACTATATCATAATCACGATTATTGTTCCCTGTTTCATGATTATCATACGTTTAGGAAAGTTCTCTCATGCAGGAATCTCCTTCATTATTTTACGAGAAGTGACTCACCTGTCATTTCTGTAGGTTGTGCCATACCCATCATCTCAAGAAGTGTTGGCGCGATATCAGCAAGCTTACCGCCGTCTTTAAGCGTTACCCCTTCTTTGTAGTTCACAAGGATGAATGGTACTGGATTAATTGTATGTGCTGTGAATGGTTGATTTGTATCGTAATCTACCATTTGCTCTGCATTTCCATGATCTGCACAGATAAATGCGTAGCTGTTTGTTTCTTCGATTGCTGTGATCACTTGACCAACTGCTTTGTCAACAGCTTCAATGGCAGCTACAGCAGCGTCCATGTTCCCTGTATGACCAACCATGTCTGGGTTTGCAAAGTTTGCAACGATCACATCGTATTTACCTGAACGAATTGATTCTTCAAGACCATTTGCAACTTCAAATACGCTCATCTCTGGTTGCATATCATATGTTGCAACAGCTGGAGAAGATACAAGTTTACGCTCTTCATGAGCCATTGGCTCTTCAACACCACCATTGAAGAAGAATGTAACGTGTGCGTATTTTTCTGTTTCTGCAATACGAAGTTGTGTTTTCCCTTGTGCTTCAAGGTACTCACCAAATGTATTTGTAAGTGTTTGTGGTGCGAATGCTACTTCTTTGTTAGAGATTGTCACATCATATTGTGTGAATGATACAAAGTGAGTTGCAACGCGTTCTCTTTCAAATCCAGCGAAGGCATCGTCACAGAAAGCTCTTGTAAGCTCTCTTGCTCTGTCTGGTCTGAAGTTGAAGAAGATTACAGAATCATCTGTTTGTACTGGTGCTACTGCAGCGCCATCTTTTGTGATGACTGTTGGTAATACGAATTCATCGTATACTTCTGATCCGTAAGAGGCAGCGATTGCTTCTACAGCATCAGTTGCTGTATTGCCTTCACCATTTACGATCGCATTATATGCTTTTTCAACACGGTCCCATCTATTGTCACGGTCCATAGCAAAGTAACGTCCTGATACAGATGCGATTTCACCCACACCGATTTCAGCCATTTTTGCTACAAGCGCCTCAGTGAATGCTTTACCTGAAGCTGGAGGTGTGTCACGTCCATCAAGGAATGCGTGTACATACACTTTTGTAAGACCTTGTTTTTTAGCCATTTCTAATAACCCATAAAGGTGTGTATTGTGGCTATGTACCCCACCATCTGATAAAAGACCAAATAAGTGAAGGGCGCTATTTTTTGCTTTGCAATTTTCCATAGCAGCTACTAAAGCTTCGTTTGCAAAGAAATCGCCATCTTGGATTGATTTTGTAATACGTGTAAGTTCTTGGTATACAGTACGGCCAGCACCCATGTTGAGGTGACCTACTTCAGAGTTACCCATTTGACCATCAGGAAGACCTACAGCCATACCACTTGCGTAGCCTGGTACTGTTGGGTATTTTGCCATGATTGCATCAATGTTTGGTTTTTTTGCAGCGCAAATTGCGTTTGCTTCGCATTTTTCATTGATCCCGAAACCATCAAGGATTAATAATAATGTTGTTTGTTTGCTCATTATCATAGCTCCTATCTTAGTAGTTTACGATAGATACGAACTCTTCTTTAAGAGAAGCCCCACCTACTAAACCACCGTCGATGTTACCCATGTTGAATAACTCGTTAGCGTTACCACCGTTTACTGAACCGCCGTATTGTACACGTACTTCATCAGCAACTTCTTGTCCGTATACTTCTGCAAGTACTTCACGGATTGCAGCACATACTTCTTCTGCTTGCGCTGAAGTAGCTGTTCTACCTGTACCGATTGCCCAGATTGGCTCATATGCGATAACAACTTTTTTAGCATCTTCTGCAGATACATCTTTAAGAGCAATTTTTGTTTGAAGACGTACTAAATCGATTGTGATACCGTTTTCTCTGTCTTCTAAGCTTTCACCTACGCATACAAGTGGTACTAAATCGTGTGCAAGTGCTTTTTTAGTTTTTAAGTTTACTGTTTGATCTGTTTCAGCGAAGTATTGTCTTCTTTCTGAGTGACCAATGATTACGTATTTTACGCCAAGTTCTTTTAACATGCTTGGAGCGATTTCGCCTGTAAAAGCGCCATTTTCTTCGAAGTGCATATTTTGTGCACCTACACCGATATGTGTTCCTTTAACAGCTTCAAGTACAGCTGGAAGACATACGAATGTTGGGCATACAACAACCTCAACGTCTGATGTGTTGATTTTATCTTTTAATGAGTTGATTAGTTCTACAGCTTGAGCTGGAGTTAAATTCATTTTCCAGTTACCAGCAACGATTTTTTTACGCATAATAACATGCTCCTTTAAGATAGAATAGTACAACGTCGCCTTGGCCCCTCAACCGCGGCGCCGTTGCCTGATAATTTATAAATAAGTTGCAAAAGGTTCCAGTCCAAAGTCCCTATTGCGGCTATGCATCACGAGAAGTGATTATTTACAGCATCCACCACCACAACATTTGTTGTCAGCAGCAGCAACACCTGGAAGTTCTTTACCTTCTAAGAACTCTAAGCTTGCACCACCACCAGTTGAGATGTGTGACATTTTGTCAGCAAATCCAAGACGTTTAACAGCGTTTACAGAGTCTCCTCCACCTACTACTGTTGTAGCGCCTTCAAGGTTAGCTACAGCTGAACATACTGCAAGTGTACCAGCAGCGAAGTTTTCGAATTCGAATACACCCATTGGTCCATTCCATACAACTGTTTTAGCACCAGCTAAAGCTTCTTCGTAAAGTGCGATTGTTTTTGGTCCGATATCGAATCCTGACCAACCAGCTTCGATTGTCTCAACAACAGCTCTTTCTGTATCGTTTGAGAATGTTTGTCCTACTACGTGGTCAACTGGAAGAAGAAGTTTAACACCTTTTTCTTCAGCTTTTTTAACCATTTCTAAAGCGTAATCCATTTTGTCTTCTTCTAATAAAGAGTTACCAACTTCTTGTCCTTGTGCTTTAAGGAATGTGTAAGCCATACCACCACCGATGATGAGTGTATCAACTTTTTCAAGAAGGTTGTTGATTACAGCAATTTTGTCAGAAACTTTAGCACCACCAAGGATCGCTACGAATGGACGAACTGGGTTTTCTACAGTTTCACCTAAGAATTTGATTTCTTTTTGCATTAAGTAACCTACTACGTTTTGTGCGCAACATTTTGTTACACCAACGTTTGAACAGTGTGCACGGTGAGCTGTACCGAAAGCATCGTTTACGAATACTTGGTTGTCACAAAGTGCAGCAAGTTCCTCCGCGTATGCTGTAGCAGCTTCATCTTTACCGTATTTTGTTTCTTCTGCTCTGTAACGTGTGTTTTGAAGTAATAATACTTCGCCATCTTTAAGTTCAGCAGCAACTTTTTTAGTTTCTTCGCCTGTTACTTGTGCGTCGTCAACGAATTTCACTTCAACGCCTAATCTCTCTGTAAGTGCAGCAGCAACTGGTGCTAAAGAAAGTTCTGGTTTCGCTTCACCTTTTGGTTTGCCAAGGTGTGAGCAAAGGATTACTCTAGCGCCTTTTTCTAATAATGTTTTGATTGTTGGAAGTGCACCATCAATACGGTTGAAGTTTTGGATAACGCCTTCTTTTAATGGCACATTGAAGTCGCAACGTACAAGTACTTTTTTACCTTGAAGATCTTTTAATTGGTCTACAGTTTTTTTGTTTAACATGGAATATGTTCCCCTTTCAAAAGTTAAAAAGGGCCCGGTCCTATCAAAAGACCGGACCCTTTAGGATCTAATAGATTATTTGCTTAATTCAGCAAAGTATTTGATTGTTCTAACCATGTTGCTTGTGTATGAGTTTTCGTTGTCATACCAAGAAACAACTTTAACTAAAGTTTTGTCTCCAAGAGCTGTTACTTTAGTTTGTGTTGCATCGAATAATGAACCGAATGTACAACCGATGATATCAGTTGATACTAATTCTTCTTCTGTGTAACCGAAAGATGCTGTTGCAGCAGCTTTCATAGCAGCGTTGATTTCAGCAGCTGTTACAGTTTTGTCAACTACAGCAACTAATTCTGTTAAAGAACCTGTTGGAACTGGTACACGTTGAGCAGCTCCATCTAATTTACCAGCTAATTCTGGAATTACAAGACCGATTGCTTTAGCAGCACCAGTTGAGTTAGGAACGATGTTACAAGCAGCAGCACGCGCTCTTCTTAAGTCACCTTTTGAGTGAGGACCGTCTAAAGCCATTTGATCACCTGTCCAAGCATGGATAGTTGTCATGAAACCTTTTTCGATTGTTCCTAATTTGTTTAATGTGTCAGCCATAGGAGCTAAACAGTTTGTTGTACATGAAGCAGCTGAGATGATTGTGTCATCTGCTGTTAAGATGTTTTCGTTAACACCGAATACAACTGTTGGAAGGTCATCACCAGCTGGAGCTGAGATAACAACTTTTTTAGCACCTGCATCGATATGTGCTTGAGATTTAGCTTTTGATACATAGAAACCAGTACACTCAAGTACTACGTCTACTTCAAGCTCTCCCCAAGGAAGGTTTTTAGCATCTCTCTCAGCGTAGATTTTGATCTCTTGACCATCTACAACGATCGCATCTTCTTTAGCAACAACTGTGTCACCTTTTGCGTATCTACCTTGAGCTGAATCATATTTTAATAAGTGTGCTAACATTTTTGGGTTTGTTAAGTCGTTGATTGCTACTACTTCATACCCTTCTGCACCGAACATTTGTCTGAATGCAAGACGTCCAATACGTCCAAAACCATTAATTGCAACTTTTACTGCCATTACATAGTCCTCCTTAGATTTCATCTGAAAAATTGATTTCTATATTCAAATCACTTGGTTAGTATAAACATTACCTGTGAATTGATACCATATGTAGTAATTCTTTTGCTGCTGCTTCATCTAATACCAGATAACTTCCTCTCAGAAGTTTTCTTGCTGCTAGGATGGCCTTTGCTTTTGAGGTCCCTCCTGCTACTGCAAGTTTGACTGGAATCTGCATCACATCTTCCATATCAAGTCCAATATTATTGCCTTTGTAGACTACTTCACCTTGTTTGTTAAAGTAATAGCGAAAGGCTTCCGCTACAGCTTGTTCACTTTTAAGTAGTGTGCATGTGACTTCACTTTCTTGGCGACGCTCACTCATTACAGTGGCATCTCCCACACCAAATACTATCATATCTGATTTTGCCATTTTTTGCAATGTATTTTGTATGTGTGGTTCTTTTTTTATGGTTTCAATAGCAGATTCACTCAGATTATCAGGAATATGTAGCTGTTCAAACCTCGCCCCAAGCTTCTTCGCTAACGAGACGCTCATGGTGCTCGCTTGAAACTCCATCTGCTCCCCGATACTTCCTCTTGCTGGTACCACGAGCACATCGGGATAGTGACTATGCTTTGTTGGCATAAGTTCAACCATCTTAGCGATTGTGGTCCCACCTGTGACCGCTACTGTATCCCCATTGTGAAGTATCTGACACAACACGTTGGCTGCACTTTTTCCAAGACGCCATTTGCTGGAATCTTTAAGGTCTGCATCACCTTTTACGACCACTGCTTTCCTCAGCTCTAGGAGCTGTTCGAGCTTGTGTTCTAACTGTGGGAATTCATCTAGCTTTTGAAAACAGCTATAGAGATCGTCTAGGATCTGTCTGCCTCTGTCTGTAATACTCACACCTACTGAGCCTGTGGCTACAAGCTGTGATTCTCCGAGAAGTTCTATGGTATTACGAATGACACGTTCTGAATATGTAGTGCGTTCAGCTAATGTTCTTCGTCCCACTGGCTGCTGCTCTGAAATGATCTGTAATAATGTATAACGTATTTTAAAGTCCTCTATCCCATCAGGAATAATTTTGTCTAAAACTGTCAATAGATTTTCCATTTGTTTCACCTGTCGGGTCATTTTCGTTCCCATGAGTATATTTTGTTCCCACAACACCTATTGTACTCATTTTCACCAAACTTAGCAAGTGTTTATTAAAAATTTAACAATTTTATTTTAGATGATTACAATTTTGTTGTATTTTCATGTCATTCTACACATAAAAAAAGCACCTACGTCTTTTAGGGCGTAAGTGCTTTGTCTTTATTATGCTTGTTCTTCGCGGTCTTCGCTTGTAAGAAGTGTTTTCTTATCATCAAGTACTGCCATAGCAATATTTGATGCATGATCAGAAATACGTTCTAAGTTACTAATACCATCCAAGAAGACAACACCTGCTAAAGAAGTACATCTATTTTCTGAAAGACGTTTGATATGTCTTGCACGTAGTGTATCTTCCATCTTATCAACTGTTTGTTCGATAGGAATCGTCTGTTTTGCCATATTACGGTCATCAAACTCGCAGGCTTGGATTGCCATTTCAAAGCACTGGAACGCAATTTGAGCCATTTCACTAATCTCTTGTTTTGCAATATCAGAGAACTCTACTTCATCTCTAATTAATGCTTCTGCAAGTTCTGCAAGGTTTTCCGCATGGTCCCCTACACGTTCGATATCACTTACAGAATGGAATAATCCTGTAACAATGCCATGCTCTTTTTCTGATATCGGTAAATTTGAAAGTTTGATGAGGTAATGATTAATACCATGTTGTAATTGATTGATCACTTTTTCACGCTCATAAACTTCTTGTATTTTTTCTGTATTTTTAGTTAAAAGTGCTTCCATCGCAACTTTCGCATTCACACTTGCCATCTCACCCATACGTACAACTTCTTTTGTTGCATTTTGTACAGCGAATGATGGTGTTTCTAAAATACGTTCATCGAGATGTTGAAGTTCACTCTCTGCTTCATCTTTTCCTGGAATTAAACGTTCAGCAAGGTATACTAATACCCCTGCAAATGGGAATAACATTAGTGTATTTAAAACATTAAATATACTGTGTGCAATACTAATTTGTGTACCATCAATAAGTTGTGTTCCAATCTCTGGAATCACGAATGTAAACGCAACTACTGCAATAATTGCAAAGATAATCGATCCAACCACGTTGAATAACAAGTGGATGACTGCTGCACGTTTACCATTTTTACTTGCACCAATACTAGAAAGCATTGCTGTGACACATGTACCGATATTTTGGCCTAAAATTATGTAGATCGCAGTGTTCCATGGCACTAAAGAAGCCATTGCTAATGTCTGCAAGATCCCTACTGATGCAGATGAACTTTGAATAATCGCTGTTACCACTGCTCCTGTAATAATCCCTAAAATTGGATTGCTACCAAGTGTAATGAACACTTGCTTCATTTCTTCAAGTTGACTTAATGGTTTTACTGCGTCTCCCATAAGGTCAAGTCCTAAGAATAATACCCCAAACCCAAAGACAACTTGTCCAACATTTTTGATATGTTGCTTCTTTGAGAATAAGAACATCACAACACCTATTGCAATACAAACTGGTGCAAGTGTTGATGGCTTAAGGAAATCAGCCCATTCTCCAAGTGATACAATCCATGCTGTAACTGTGGTTCCGATATTGGCCCCCATAATAACACCTACAGCTTGTTTCAGTGACATTAGTCCTGCATTAACGAATCCTACTACCATAACGGTCGTAGCTGATGAACTTTGAATAATAGCAGTGACACCTGCACCTACTACTACACCTAAAAATGGATTATTTGTCAGTACACCTAATAAATTTTTCATACGGCTTCCAGCTGCTTTTTGCAAACCTTCTCCCATATAATTCATACCGAAGATGAATAATCCGAATCCACCTACAAATGCAATCGCAATTTGTAATATTTGATTTGGTTCCATTGGTACCCTCCCATGTCTTTTTCATACAGGGACATTTTATCATGTTATATTTTTGTTAACAAGCACTTTTAATAGTTATGCAATATTTTGTAGAAAATATCAGATATATGTTGTTAACATAACAGATTTTGTACGAGTACGCACAAAATATACTGCTAAATATATAAATTTTAAAAAATGTCAGTCTTCTTTTACATCTTCTTCATATCTTTTTGAATCAAATTTACCGTATACATAAAAAAAGAGACCCTCAAAAAGCAGTCTCCCTCATCTTATTTAATAATTGTTCCCCCACCAACAACACGGTCTTCATCATAGAATACCAATGCTTGTCCTGGTGTAATTGCACGTTGTGGTTCGTCGAATACACATTTGACAGTATCTTCATCCACCAGCTCAATACTACAAGCTGCAGGCCTATGGCTATAGCGAATCTTAGCCGAGAGACGCATCTTGCCTTCTAACGCTTCAAATGGCATGAAGTTCAGCTTATTTGCATACACTTCACAAGTAAAGATGTCTGCATCATCCCCCACTACAACTGTGTTGTTTGTCGTATCAATTTTTGATACGAACAGTGGTTTACCATGTGCAATTCCTAATCCTTTACGTTGTCCGATTGTATAATGAATAATTCCCTGATGTTCACCAAGAACTTTTCCTTCTTTCGTAACAAACTTACCTTTAGGGAATTTCGTACCTGTTGTTTCTTCGATATATTTTGCATAATCATTGTCTGGCACAAAACAAATCTCTTGGCTGTCTGGCTTAGAAGCCACAGCAAGTCCAATTTCCTGGGCAATAGCTCGTACTTCATCTTTGGTGTAGTCACCAAGAGGCATGAGTGTATGCTCAAGTTGATGTTGTGTCAAGTTATAGAGTGCATACGTCTGATCTTTTGCAAGTGTTTTAGATTGTTTGAGGAGATAACGTCCTGTCTCTTCATCTTGGATGACTCTTGCGTAATGTCCTGTCGCAATATAATCCGCACCAATTTGAAGCGATTTTTTGAGCATAGACTCCCATTTGACATAGCGATTGCATGCAATACATGGATTCGGTGTGCGTCCGCATTGATATTCTTCTATAAAGTAGTCAATCACATCACGTTTAAAATCATCTCTAAAATTCATCACGTAGTGTGGAATATCAAGTTTCTGACATACTCTTCTCGCATCATCTACTGCTGAAAGACCGCAGCACCCACCATCTTTATCTTCTTCTGCATCTTTTTCCCAGATTTGCATGGTCATGCCAATAACGTCATAACCTTGTTCTTTGAGGAGGTAGGCAGTTACTGAACTGTCTACCCCTCCTGACATTCCTACAACAACTTTCTTTTTTCCTTCATTATGCATGTGCGCATCCTTCTTCGTCGTGATCATGCCCATGATCGTGATGGTCTGCATCTGGGTTTGGAGGTTTGATCCCTTCAATTTCAATATTGTTTTTTTGTGCATAATCCCAAAGCGCTGCATGAAGTGCTTCTTCTGCTAATAAAGAACAGTGCATTTTTACTGGTGGCAACCCATCAAGTGCTTCTGCTACTGATTTGTTTGTGATTTTAAGTGCCTCTTCAATTGTTTTACCTTTTACAAGTTCTGTTGCCATAGAGCTCGTTGCGATTGCTGCCCCACAACCAAAAGTCTTGAATTTAACTTCTTCGATGATACCATCTTCAATCTGTAAGTAGATCTTCATGATATCGCCACATTTTGCATTTCCTACTGTTCCTACACCACTTGCCTCTTCAATCTCACCTACGTTACGTGGATTCATAAAATGATCCATTACTTTTTCACTATACATAGTCTTCACCTCTTATACTTAGTCTCTATTTTTTAATAAACGATTAGTTGTTTTGATTCTTTAAAAATTCCTCATATAAAGGAGACATTTCTCTCATACGTCCTACGATTTGTGGTAATTTCTCAAGCACATAATCGACATCTGCCCCTGTATTAGATTCTCCAAAGGTAAAACGAATTGATCCGTGTGCTTTTTCATGTGGTAAGCCAATTGCAAGGAGTACATGTGATGGATCAAGCGATCCTGATGTACATGCTGACCCACTTGAAGCAGCGACACCATTCATATCCAATAGAAGAAGAAGTGATTCTCCCTCTACGAATTCAAAAGATACATTAACGTTGTTTGATAAACGCTCTACTGTATGCCCGTTAAGTCTTGCATAAGGAATCTTTTCTAATACACCAGCGATCAAACGATCACGCATTGCACATTGTCTCTCAATCTTTTCTTCAAAGTTTGTGTAAGCAAGTTCCATTGCTTTGGCAAGACCAACGATAGCTGGTACGTTTTCTGTACCCCCACGACGTCCTCTTTCTTGAGCTCCGCCATGTTGGATTGTAGCAATCTTAAGGCCTCTTCTGATATAGAGTACCCCAATACCTTTTGGTCCATAGATCTTATGACCTGATAAAGAAAGTGCATCAATATTTTGTGCTTTCACATCAATCTTCACTTGACCAATGGCCTGTACTGCATCTGTATGGAATGTAATCCCTTTTGATTTTGCAAGGGCACCAATTTCTCCAATTGGCATGATTGTACCAATCTCATTGTTTGCATACATGATTGTAATGAGAATCGTTGAGTCTTTAATTGCTGCTTCTACGTCCTCTACACGTACGCGTCCCTCTGTATCCACATCAAGGTATGTCACCTCATAACCATTTTTCTCAAGGTATTCGCATGTGTGAAGTACTGCATGGTGTTCAACCTTACTCGTAATGATGTGATTGCCTTTGCCTTTGTTGGCCTCAGCAATTCCCTTGATTGCCCAGTTATCTGACTCTGTCCCACCACTTGTGAAAAAGATCTCATTAGTCGCTGCCCCAATTGCTTTTGCAATGGTTTCTCTTGAGTCATCTAATGCTTTTTTATTTTGTTGTGCGATTTGGTAAACACTTGATGGATTTCCGAAGCTCTCCATGAAGTATGGAAGCATCGCATCTAATACTTCTTTTTTTACTGGTGTTGTTGCCGCATGATCTAAGTAAATCTTGTTCATGGCACACCCTCCTTGACTTAATAAGTTTTATATATTACATGATTTATTATCAGTATCCAGCTGTTCATAGTCTTCTATCAGGTCTTGTAAGGTCATACCATCTACCACATGATTGATGCCATCACGAATACGTTCCCAAACAGTCTTCGTGACGCAGTGACCATCATGTTCACATTGGTAATCGCCACCTTCACAGGTGCAATTGGTCGGTGCGAGTGATCCTTCTAAAGCACGCAGAATATCTCCCACGCTAATTGTCTTTGGATCTTTCGCAAGATAATACCCACCCTGTGCCCCGCGCTTACTTCCCACAAGCTTCTGCTTTTTGAGAAGTGCTACAAGCTGCTCTAGATAGTTTTCTGAAATGTCTAACCGCTCTGCAATACTTTTTAATGAGATATGATTTTCTTTGGCATGCACGCCTAAATCGATCATGACTTGCAGGCCGTATCTACCTTTTGTAGACAATTTCATACGCTTACCTCCAATCCCTAGTTATTTTGTAGGAATTATATGTTCAGAATAGCACTCTCACCTAAATTTGTCAATTCTGTTTACAAAAAAATAATAAGCCGGGGCACTGTTGCCTCGGCTTATTATTAAGCTTTCCATAGTCTATTCGTTTTTCTAGCTTCATATAATGATTATATATCAATAAATGAGACGGGTCGCGGAGTGTTTGATCATGGGATAGATAATTATCTTCCACGTAACATCTATCTTTAAATCAGGTTTAAAGATAGGGGCCATCTTTAGTCGGAGGAGAATTGACTTGTGACCCATCTCACTATTTTAAATAAAGTTAAGGATTATTTTTTCAAAAGGGGGATACTTTACCATTTTATTTGCGGTTTATACTATATCTTATGCACCACTATCTTAAATGTGCCTCTTTATTTTAATTAACTTTTTCTATTTCATTACTAATGTATGCATTCCACCTAGGTTGTGTTCTACTTTTTTTGACAAAATCTTTCTTACACTTTGATCTAGTCGTCTTTGCGAAATACGTCCCGAACGACATGCTTCCAAAACACCATCATAGGCCTGCTGCAGGTTTGCTGGCATTAAGATCATATCATAGCCGCTTTCAATCACTCTTATGGCACTCTGCGCCGAAGTATAGTGATTTGTGATTGCCCCCATCTCCATCGCATCTGTAATGGTTATCAGATCTTCTGGAAAATGCTTGGCTACATAATCCCCCCATAGCTTCGACAAAGTTGCTGGATACTCAGGATCTATCTCTGGCACCACCAAATGCCCAACCATCATCATAGGTACCTGTGCCTGTAACACTGCAGCTTTAAAAGGTACAAGCTCTTCTTTTTCTAACATTTCAAGGCTTTTATTCACATAAGCAAGCCCATTGTGACTATCTTCTACGGTATTACCATGCCCTGGAAAATGTTTAATGACAGGTATAATCCCTTCCGACGTTAACCCCTTTGCAAAAGCCGTTACCATAGGGACGACCGCCTCTGCTGATTTCCCAAAGCTTCTTCTTCCAATCACACGATTTTCAGGATTATTATAGATATCTGCAACGGGGGCAAAATCAAGATTAAACCCTAGATCCTTTAATATCTTCCCCATACGCTTTGCTTCACTATAAGCTTCACTCGCATCGCCTGCCAAATCTAGCGCATTTTTAAAAGGTTCCTTACATAGGGCAGTGTTATTACTTATCCTGCTCACACGGCCACCTTCCTCATCTACGCCAATCCACATCGGAATAGTGGCTAGCTCTTGAAACTTACTAATAAGTGTCCTTACCTGCTGCTCCGTCTCAACATTCTCGCTAAAGAGCACAATCCCTCCTACGGGAATCTCCTCCAGGAGCCGCTTCACTTCTGGCGTCATTTCCGTTATTGCTTTCCCCTCTTGATCTCTGCGCACAGCAATCATGAAAAGTTGACCCACTTTTTCTTCAAGGGTCATTTTCATCATATAATCATCTATAGGATCCCTCTCCTTCACTTCTTTCGACTTTTCATTTTTTTCTTGTTTTACTTGTATACTTTGCTCTATCACCAAAGGTACATCAGGCTTTGATGCGCTACTACACCCAACTAAACATACAGTTCCAACCATCACAGCTAACATGCGCTTCATTTTTATCACTCTTTTCTGTCCAACA
>JBOFIR010000245.1:0-3059 GCA_051650265.1 Cellulosilyticaceae bacterium | reverse complement strand
TCATACTTGGTGTATCCGCATAAGCGATGCCCCCTAGATTTGTAGATACCATAATTGTCGCTACTGTAGCTGCTATGATTTTTTGTTTGAGTCTTTTTGCCATATTACATCCCCCTTCTGATTTTACCTCTCTTAGTCTCTTTTGGTACTTTTCTCCATAATCTTATCAAATGATTTGAATTTTTTATATATTTTGAATCTTAATTGGCATCTTTTCGCTGTGAGTATGTCTTCTTTTCAAATTTGTTCATTTTTGTTCACTCATGTTCATTTACCCAACAAAAAAAGAGCTGTAGCCTTGTTCTTGCTACAACTCTTTTACCGTATGTTTTAGTACGGACTTGTGACCTTCTCCTGTCCACGCGGTACATCCGTATCCAATTGTATGATCTGTACCATAGGGATTTTCTCCCCATTTTCTTCAATACTTTGTATCGTTCCTTGTATACGCACCCATGTATCATCTACTGGCCATTCCCCATCATATTGTGCTTCTAGCCCCACGAGGATCTCATCACTATGACCTTCATGTGCCATGTCCATATAGCGTACCACCCCATAACGTCCCATCTCTACTTCCGCTACAAAACCTTCATACACGATAGATTGTCCTTCATACTTGGCTGGATCCAGATAGAGTACATCCATCTGCTCCACAAAGTGCGCATCATCGATCACCACCTTGTCTTGGCTACCACTTGTCGGTGAATCTTCGGTTCCAGTAACGACCTCATAGGGCCAATCCTGTATACCTCCTAGATCATAGACCTTGCTATAGCCCATCTCGATGAGCTGCTTTGCACTTGCCTTGCTTCGTGATCCACTTCGGCAGTACACGATGATCGTTGCCTCCTTATCAGGGAGTGCTTCCTCCGCCTCTTGCGCCAATATTGTATTGGGGATCAATAAGCTCCCTTTGATATGTCCCTTCTCATATTCCTCCTGTGTCCTCACATCCAGTAGTACATCGTAGAGTCCCTGATCCAACCGCTCCTTGGCAAGCTCTGGTGTGATTGTTCGATAAGGTGCTTGGGCTTCTTGCGTAGCGTTTACCTGATCTATAGCTTCACCGCTACATCCTGCCAATGCCCCTATACTGATTACCACCACACACATTATCTTTTTGATCATGCTATTTCCTCCTCGTATTGGTATTTTCGCGAGTTATTCGTATCAATAGCGTATCACGTCCTGTAATTACCTTTACAGTTTATAGGATTTTTTTCCATTCTTCAACCACTTCCCCATTTCATCCACTGCAAGTATTTGCCCCACCTATGCTGAGCAGACCATTGCGAACTATGCTTTTTTCTGAAAATTTGATATACTGGTAGAAATAAATATCTAAATAGCAAGTCATCTTTAAATTTTAGAACATCTTGAGAGGAGCAAGGCGTATGAAACTCGTATTTATTATTGGGAGCAATGCAGTTGGTAAGATGACAGTCGGTCAAGCACTGATGAACCTAACAGATTTAAGACTCTTTCATAACCATATGATGATTGAACCTGTCATTGAAATATTTGGACAGTATACCCCCTCTGTGATCACAGAGCTACGAGACGTTATTTTCCAGTCATTTGCAAAATCCAACTGCTACGGCATGATTTTTACTTATATGTGGGCATTTGACCATCAAAGCGACTGGGACTATATAGAACATGTGAAAGCTATTTTCAAGCCCTATGATACGTCATTTTACTATGTAGAACTTGTTGCAAATCAGAAGGTCCGAATTGAAAGAAATGCAACAGAGAATAGACTGGAAAATAAAAAGTCCAAGCGTGACTTAGACTTTTCAAACAATAATCTATTAAGAGCAGATCAAAGCTATCGCCTAGAAAGCTTTGAGGGAGAAATTCCCTTTGATCACTATATCAAAATTGATAATACAGATCGTACACCTGCGGATGTAGCACAACAAATCAAAGAAGCCTTTAATCTGTAGATAGTGATAGCCCACTAGTCACGCTTGTGCCTAGTGGGCTATCCTCATATTACTCTAATAAGCTACCTTCCTCATAGCTTAGTTGTAAGTATTGAGGTGTCATATAATACACCGCAATATTATAATTATCAATATACGAAGCAATCCATGAATGATACACTTCTACTATTTCATCCACCAAGTCTCTCTTTGCTACATTCTCAATAAGTCGTGCATAGACAGCCCCTATATCCCAATAGCTAGGCACATCATACTTACATGTAGCAATGTTATCGAATTCTCCCTCTTCTATATGACACGCATCGATAAACCGTTCTGCCACTTCTGCTATTTGCTCACAGTGAAAAACATCTGCATGATTCAGAATGTGTTTTAAATATTTTGCACCGAGTGCATCAACAATTACAGCTCTTTGATTTTTGGTTATTCTTCCAATATACTCAATAAGGGCACAGGTATAGTAAAGATCATTACTCATTTTCGTCATTAGTGTCATAACTCCTTTCATATGTCAAACATGCAAGGGCTCTAGCCGTATGAAAACTAATCTGATGCGTTGGATACCTAAACTTTGCAAGTTCCCAAAATGCAGCCCTTGATATCTTTCCGTCTATAAAATCCTGAACATAATTATAAATCGTGTCATCAGCCATTGGTCCTTCAACAATATCATACCCATGACTCCCACCGGCCCTACACATTACAATAAAATCTAGCCATTCATCAGTCATTTTCTCAAATAACTTTACATTAAGGTTATCTGTTATCTTGCAGTGATAAATATTAACTATACTACTTTCTAGGTTTCGACTTGCCCATCTCTCTGCTTGCCTTGGAAAAATGGTACAATAAAATCCCCAATAAAAATCTTTTGTATATCTACCTATTCGTATTTCTGGTTGTTTGATAATTTCAGATCCGCCGTGATAGATAGACATCTCTTGAATTACTGCTTGCTCCACAATGTCTCTCCTCTGCTATATATCTTTTTTATAAGTATATCACAGTTTACGAATATCTAAACTCAAAATGTATTGATGATTATTACCTTCTCCATCCCCTAATGAAATTCCCTTTCTTCTATGGTATGATAGACAAAGAAATAAACGA
>JBOFIR010000244.1:0-11638 GCA_051650265.1 Cellulosilyticaceae bacterium | reverse complement strand
TGTGTAATAGTATTGATACCAGTAGTTTTATCGCCATTTAAGAGTTTTTGTGTGTTAAATTCTGTAGTATCTGCAATTCTATTAATTTCTTCATTTAACTGATTAATTTCTTTTTGAAGTTCTGTTCTATCTGCATCTGTATTCGTATCATTTGATGCTTGTACAGATAATTCTCTCATACGTTGAAGAATCGAGTGTGTTTCATTGAGTGCACCCTCTGCTGTTTGGATGAGTGAAATACCATCTTGTGCATTTCTTGATGCTTGATCAAGACCACGGATTTGGCCTCTCATTTTTTCTGAGATTGCAAGACCAGCTGCATCATCTCCTGCTCTATTGATACGAAGACCTGAAGAAAGTTTCTCCATTGATTTTTGTGAATTTGCTTGGTTTACACCCATTTGACGGTGTGCATTGATTGATTGCATATTGTGATTGATAATCATAATTTCATTCCTCCATGAATGTTGTTCGGCATCCTTGCCTAAGATTTTTTATACGTTTGTTAAGGTTGTCTTGGCCAACTTTCCTTTACAAACTATATATCGGAGGAATGCTTGTCTACTTTATACTTCTTGGACAAGTTTTTTTACTTTTTTTGCATGAGTTGTGAGAGGTCTCTCAGTTTGTCTAGTGATGGGGCAAGTGCCTGTTCGTTGCTTGCTTCGATCTCGAGGTAGAGCTCTTCTCTTTGGATGGCGATATGCTTGGGTGCTTCGATCCCGATGCGCACTTTGCCATCTGTGATGTCTAATATGCGGATGGTGATATTACCGTCAATGACGATGCCTTCGTCTTTTCTTCTACTGAGTGCTAGCATCTTAGTGGCTCCTTTCGGCTAATAGCTCACTTAATAAGTGGCGTGACTGGTATTGCCCATCATCTACGATTGCTTGAACCCCTACTTTGCGTTCTATATGGATCAAGAGTGGTGCCTTGAGATTGATGGTAGACTGACTAATATCTTCTCTGATTGTGGCAATCACAAATAGTGTGAAGTCTGCTGTCACACCACCACCGAGTTTCTCAAAGTAGCTCTCTTGAATACGTGGTGCATAGTCACTCTTAACTGCATAAGGACTTAATATTGGAAAGGCGATTGCCTGATCTTCTACAGATTGTAAATAATAGAAGATGCCATCACCTTCTTCTACAATGATAAAACGTGTTAACGTTTCAAATCCTGGTATACCCTCTTTAAAAATAATCTCCATTCTTATTCCCTCCTCTAATTCTAGACCCCTTTATGTGCAACACTTTTCACCCTATATTCAGTTCTATTTTATCTTACAAATAGAGATCAGCAAACCTCCTGTGCTGGTTTGGTGACAATGACATGCTTTGGATGCTTACACGTATGATCTAGCTAGTAGCCACATCACAGAAAGACAATGCCTACTACTGAAAAGTAAAAAGGCGGATTACAACGATTGCAATCTACCTTTTTATCTTACCATCTTTGGCGTCTATTCACATACCTTAACTATCTCAAAAAGTCTGCAAGTGTATTCATGACCACTTTGGAAGTGGCTTGTAGTGCACTTTGGTAGACCATATATTGTGTATTGAACTCAGTATAGACTTCTTCAATATCTACATCCTCTGTCTTTGTCAGTAGCGCTGTCAGATTGGTCTTGTCATCTGCAAGACGGGCCTCGGTATACTCAAGACGGTTTTGTCGACTTCCTAGATCTGCTTCCATAGAAGAAACGGTCTTAAGGTGTCCATCCATCTTACCAATCATCTCAGTGAAGAACTGTCCTAGCTGTTCCTCTGTCACTGTTGGTGGCTCTGCCATAGATCCCTTGATCTGATCTAGCATCGCCATAATATCTTCTCGCATCCCTTGCATAAATCCTGGTACACCCGTGGTATTCACATCTATGGTGTTGTTCACACCAATCTCATAGTGAATATTCTGATCTCCTACTGAGTTAAGTACCTCTAGATTCACCATACCTGCTGGCATCTGTGTGCCTTTTGGAAGCACTGTATCTTTTGGAAGCACTGTCCCTGCTGGTAGCACTGTATCTGCACCAACTGGGCCTGCTGCCACAAGGACATTGCCATCTTTGTCTAAAATAGGCTTTGTGATCTCTGTACCTGCTGGTATCGTAAGATCATGAGAGAGTGTCGTCTCCCCACTCAGTATCACATCTTGTTTCATAGCAGCATCCTTGCCAAGAATCACCTCTTGGTCCGTCTTGAATCCTGAGAACACATAGCGCCCCGCATAGGTGACATTGGACTCTTGCTCAAGCTGCTTGTAGAGCTGCTCGATGTCATTTACTACCTTTTCCTTATCTTCTGGTGTGAGTGTCCCATTGGCTGCTTGGTTGGCACGGGTACGGATATCTTTGATAATATTGGTCATATTACTAAGTGCCGTCTCTGTCACATCCATCCAAGCTTTGGCTTCATCCACATTGTTCTTGTGCTGTTCGCTTTCCATCACATTGAGCCTAAGCTTCAGTGAACGCCCTGCAATGATTGGGTCATCTGATGGACGCTGAATCTTCTTGAGTGTATTCATCTGATCAAAAAGTGTATTGAGTCGCCCCATATTGTCATAGAGGGAGTTCAGTGAACTGTTACGAATCATACCATTTGTTATTCTCATAAGCTACATCCTTTCTACCAGTTACCGAGTTTGAAGATGGTGGTTTCATAGATCCCATCTATGGTATTGATGAGGCGTGCCGCATTCTGATACGCCTGATTATATTTTACAAGGTTCAAAAACTCTTCGTTTGTATCGACCTGAGATACCCCATCACGTTGTTTTTTGATCGTATTGGTGATATTGGTCTGGCTTTGCTGATACATCTGAGCTTCCTTGGTATTGATCCCTAGTTCACTGAACATAGAGATCATAAAGTCCTTTGGATCCCCTTCCTTGAACATACTGCCATTGTTCTTTTGGCCCAGTAGGTCAAGGAGCAGGTCATTGCTACTTGGATTAGGATTCTCATCCGGTGGGATATGCTCGTAGTTGGTACGAATATTCCCAGCATCTTTGAGAATATCTGCAGAGATCCCAAAGTTCGCTGCTGTCATCCTATTGTAATCTGCTGTACCTGGTATCGGATTACCCGCTGCATCTAGCTGAGGTGGTACTTCGAACAGATACTGTGGCGGCACCAGTTGGTTGCCATCTTTGTCACGGTTGTAAATCTCATTCATGGTCTGTGCGAAGCCACGTACGAAGTTATCCATCTTATGTACATAGTAAGGAATGCCTTTGTAGCCGACATCAGGTTTGACATCTCTTCCCCCTGCAAGCTTCACATCCTTGATCGGATTACCCGCTGTATCTAGTAGGCGGTTGCCATCTGCGCCGATCAGATACCCATCTGCATCTCTGAGGCTATCTGTCCCGCGGCCATCTCTCATATCAATAGCCCCTTTGAGTTCACCAGAAAGCTTTGGATCCCCCATATCAAAAGGCATGCCATCTGCCCAACCTACATCATAGAGCCCATCTAAGTCTTCTGGATTCTTTTTATCCTTAGGCTCTCTCGTAGTCACTGTAAGTAAGCGCATATCTGTATGATCAATCATTGTCTGCCCATTGGCTTTGACAATAAAGTGCTTTTGCATCTTGCCGCTAGCATCCGGGACTTCCACTTCTCTTGCCTCTACATTGATGAGCTGAGAGAGGCGATCTACTGCAAGGTCACGCTCATCTCTTAGGCTATTGGCCATATCCCCATACATCTCCGCCTCATAAATCTGCTGATTGAGACTCTGGATACGTGTCGCTAGCATATTGACTTCATCTACTTTCACCTTCACCTCAAAGTTCAGGTCACGTTGGAACTCTGAAAGGGACTGTGATGTAGAATTGTAATACTTCGTAAAACTAATCATCATCTGTCTGAGTGCCTCTTTACGCTCACCTTCTGAAGGGAGCTTAGAAAGGTCATCGATACTCTTGAAGAAGTTATCAAATACCTTGGTAAAGCCCGCTTCACTCGGCTCACCAAAGACACTTTCCACCAATGCATTTTGTTCAGTCTTAACTTGGTATTCTCCAAGCTTTGGATTTTGGTTCCAGAGCTTGATATCCAGGTAGGAGTCTCTCACACGGGTGATGGATGTGGTCTCTACCCCTGTCCCGTGCATTCCCACACCAAATCCTGGAAGTGGTGCGGAAGCTTTTTGCCCAAGCACCTGTCTGGAGTACCCTGGCATCGCCGCACTATTGATGTTGTTAGAGGTCACTGCAAGACCTCTCTGAGCAGCAAAAAGGCCACTCATGGCAATATTATATTCAAAAAAAGCTGATCCCATATTTGGCCCCCTTACATTCTATTGATAATGGTATCCATCATATCATCTAATACATTGACCATACGTGACGCTGCATTGTATGCATGCTGGTATTTAAGCATATTGGAAAGTTCCTCATCTTGAGAAACACCGCCCATAGCGAGTCTTTGATTATCGATCGTCGTTACCATTGTACTTTTCTCTTTGACTTTCCCATTGGCCTGGAATCCTTCACGGCCAACTTCTGCCACGAACTCCGCATAGTAATCTGTAAAGTTCGTCTTCTTACCCTTAGGACGGCTAGCAAGTGTACTGCCATCTCCTGGCCAGTCTCTAGACTCTGACCATTCACCAAGGAGCTTTGTCACCAAGGAGTTATCACCGATATCCCCTGGCTTACTCACTGTCCCTAGCTTGTTGTATCCCCCGTCTGCCATCAGCTCCGGGTTGACCTGAATATTGCCCGGTGTCATATGCTTGTAGTAATCCGCTTTGGCTGCTAGATACTCTGCCTCTGTCGCAAAGTCTGTCGCTCTTGGGTACGCTGGGATTGGTGTGCCATCTATACTTGTCTTCGGTACAAACACAGGTACCCCTTGCTCGCCATCTAGTCCTAGACCACTCAGATTGTCATTGACCACCTCTGTGAGGCGATTGATAAAGATGGCAATCTCTTTTTGGAGCTTTGGCACGAGATAGGCATTGCCTGATTCATCGACACTCATATTCGGGTTAAGCGCAATCTCATCCCATGAAGTATCTGCACCTGCTACAGCGCGTCCTCTGGCTGCAAGCAGTCCTCTAAGGCGTCCACTATCATTACCCCTATCTGAAGTGATGGCAAGATCCATACGGTAAAGTGGCTTGCCAGTATCTCCCCATACAGGTTCTACAAAGGCACTACCTTCCTCTGTCTGCTGAAGCTTGATCTCTGTGACAAACTGTTTATCCACCAACACTTGCCCTTCGCCTTTGACCACCACGCGGCCATCGGCTTCTTCATAGTACTCTATATTCATATACTGAGAAAGTTCATCCAATAAGAGGTTACGCTGGTCCCTCATATCATTGGCGTTATCACCACCGACCTCAGCCCTTGCAATGGCCTCATTGTAATGTGAGATCCCATTGGTCAGTTCATTGATGCGCTTCACTGAATTGATCACCTCCGTATTGAGGTGATGTTGGTACGTATCGAGTGAATCTGCAATATGATTGGCTTTTTCCATCAGTACATGAGCTGTCTGAATAAATGCAAGGCGTTCTTCTACCCCACTTGGGTTGGTAGAGAGCTTTTGCATCTGACGCCAGAAGTCATCGAGCATCTTGGTCATAGCTGATCCATGAGGCTCATCCAAGATCGCTTCGACTTCACCGATGGCGCTTTGTTTGACTGTATAATAATTAAGTGTGCTACTCTCTGTACGAAAGCGTTTGTCTGCAAACTCATCTCTTACTTGTCTAATCTCTGTAATACTAACACCTAGCCCAACTTTTTGCGGCTGCTGTCCATTGCTTCCAACTCTTACATAGGAGCTATCATGGAGCAAGAGCTGTTGTCTTGTGTAACCAGGTGTATTGATATTGGATAGGTTGTGCCCTGTCACTTGTAGCCCCATCTGTCCTGCTACAAGTCCTGAGACCATCTTCCCTATACTCGCTATTGATGACATAGGTCCCTCCTCTACTGTTTGCTATCAAAAAAGCTTCGTGTCTCCACAGCCTGTGTCTGTCCTGGTTTTCCGTATCCTGCGGGCATATGACTGAGCTGAGTGGTTTGGATAGCATTTACAGTAAAATTCACATACTCCAAAGATTCTTGAATCAGTTGGGTATTGAGTTCATTTTGTTTTTTTAAGTGTTCAATATGGGCCAAAATCGCCGCACGCGTCACAAGAAGCCGCTGACTAATCTCAGTTGTCTCACCCATCTTGCGTACTAGGTCTGTCACTGTCAGTGTTGCATAGTGAAGTCCTGTCACAAGTGCAATATCCTTAAGGATACTTTCTCTCTTTTTCTCAAGGTAATTCATACGCCCAATAAATGCTTCTTCTTTTTCTACGATTTGAGCTAATAAAGTGATGTCTTTGTGCATCACCGCATCTGTCTTGTAAGTTGCTAAAGTACATAAGCCTTCGTAACAAAGTCTTTGCTCCTCTAGTACATCTTCTAGATCATAAATAATTCCAGCCACTTATTTTCATCCTTTCAAATCGATCTGGCTTACAATCTTCTCACATACTTCTTTTGCACTCACATTGTAATTGCCTGATTGGATCTGTGCTTTGAGCTCTGCCACTCGGTCTGCTCGGATATCATCAGCTTTTCGCGCTGCGCCATAAGCCACCTGATACTCCTTTGCAAGGTGAGAAACATTCACCTCATCGCGCTTGTTCGCCCCCGTCTGTGCTACTGGTTTTGCTTGGCCTACACCATAGGCATTGTGTATTTGATTCATTTGATGGATTCTCATAAGTTAAGCCCTCCTTTGATTTTCATGTTTTACCGCATTCTCCTATAACTTATATCGGATGCGCCCTTTGATACTTTAGGCTCATACGCTCAAGTGCTATAAAAAAACAAGCAGGACAATGCCCTACTTGTTTTTGTTTAAAAAGCGCATACGCGCCTTGACTTCTTCTTTTCCCTTAGTACCGCTTTTGATTTCTTCTGCCATACTACCTAGTTCTTTGGCAATATTTTCCTTGCAGGTATTACAATAACGTCCACTACGTATTCTCACGCCACAGCGTTCACACGCAAGCTTGATTGGTGAATCCTCTGCAATTTCTAATCGCCCCTGCTTTAGAAATTTTTCTATAACACTAATAGCTACACCAGTCTCTCTGCAGACCTCTTCCATCGTCACACCTTTGTTATCTCTAATAAAATCTCTCACTACAACAAAGATCTTCTCTTCCTCATCTTTGCATTCTGGGCAAATCACAGGCCCAGCTACATATTGAAATAGCCGATTACATCTTCTACATGACTTGACTTCCATGACGCATCCATCCTCTCTACATCCCGCGTGTCACCACGAGTACACTCACCTGTACATACTGATCAGGTCTGAGTGCTCGTAGCACCTTAGCACACTCTCTTGCAGTGCTTCCTGTAGTATAGATATCGTCAACAAGCACCACATGCCTAAGTCTTTGCGGATAAGATTGTAGATTTTTTTCACAGATGCCAATGCTCCCTTTGATATTGCTACGCCGCTCTGCTTTACTACATTCTGACTGTGGTTTGGTATCTCTGGTACGCAGTAGTAAATCACAGACAGGGACTCCTGTAAGCTTCCCGATCTCACCTGCGAGATCTAGTGCTTGGTTAAATCCCCTCTTGTGATACCGATGGGGACTCACAGGTACGGGTACGATCACATCTACCTCTCGCCAGTCTATCTGACCAAGTGCCATAAGCTGCCCATAGCCTTTGGCATACTTACGTATACCTTGGTACTTCCATCTAAGCACAGAGTATTGGTAGTCGTCTACATAAGGGAACAGCGCATGGACCACCAGTGGGTGCTCTGGGTCACCCTCCTCATCATAAGGTGCCTGAGGCATCTCAAATAGTCCCTTCAGGCACTCTTCACAAAAATACTGCTCTCCTGCTTCTTCTAATGGCACGTCTAAAATCTGTCCACACACGATGCATTTTGCTGGATAAAGTAATGCTTTGATGATGGCTAACACAGCATCCCCACTCTCTTTGAATACGTGCCCCTTCTAGGACACTGACTAAATCAAACTTTTAAGGTGAATCGCTAAACTGGAATAGCGCTCCACCTCTCTATTATTATCCACCATACGCTTGGTGGTATCTTGCAACCCCACAATCACGACCATCTTCTTGGCACGTGTAACCGCCGTATAGAGCAAGTTACGACTCAGCAGCATAGGTGGTCCACTATGGATTGGAATAATAACGACAGGATACTCACTCCCTTGCGACTTATGAATAGTCACCGCGTAGGCAAGCTCTAGCTCATCAAGCTGAGAAAACTCATACTCCACCGTCTTCATATCATCAAAGGTCACCGTGATCAGCTCCCTCGTCACATCCACATGGGTAATCAGTCCACAGTCCCCATTGAACACACCCACGCCTTCTTCGAGTGGCATATGAGTGTCAGAATAAACCTTCCATGGGGTATTGTAGTTGTTCTTGATCTGCATCACCTTGTCGCCTGTGCGGTAGATAGTGCCTCGATACTCCTTCTCCGGCTTCTGAATCGACTCTGGATTGAGGGCTGCCTGAAGCGATTTATTGAGCTCATTAACGCCTAATACACCTTTTCGCATGGGTGCCAGTACCTGCATATCTTTGATACGATCCACCTTTTGAAACTTAGGAATACGGGTCATAATCAGCTCAATAATCGTATTTTTTACTTCCTCTTGCATACTACGATTCATAAAGAAGAAATCCGTTCCTTTTTCATTACACTCTGGGTATTCACCCTTATTAATCCTATGGGCATTCATAACAATGGCACTCTGAGAGGCTTGTCTAAAGATCTGTGTGAGACGCACCACATGAATCCGCTCACTCCTTATAATATCCTTGAGGACATTGCCAGCGCCTACAGATGGGAGCTGGTCTGCATCACCAATAAGGATCACCTTTTGTCCTACAACCACCGCACGAAGCAGGGCATTCATCAAGTTGACATCTACCATAGACATCTCATCAACAATCACCACATCTGCATCTAGTGGATTCTCTTCATTGCGCCCAAACATCTGCTTGCTGGTATCTTCCTTCATATAGTTGATTTCTAGGAGGCGGTGAATCGTCTGCGCCTCACGCCCAGTTGCCTCACTCATACGCTTGGCAGCACGCCCTGTAGGCGCTGCTAAGAGTACCTCTTCCCCTGCCTTCTCTAACATATGCAAGATGGCATTGATGGTAGTGGTCTTTCCTGTACCAGGTCCACCTGTGACAACAGTCACCCCATTGATCAGTACAGAGCGTACCGCTTCTCGCTGCTCATCTACCAGCTGGATGCCAAGTTCAAGCTCTGTCTTTGCGATCTCCACATCCATGTTGGCCATAGGTTCTTTGTCATACATAGAGGAAAGATCGATCAGCGCTCTTGCAATCCCCTGTTCACTATAATACAGATAAGACAAGAAGACACATGGCACTTCATTATAACTTTTGATGATCACTGCCTTTTGGATACTCAGCTCCAACAGCGCATTCTCAATCAAAGGTTCCGCTACATGAAGAAGCTCTTTCCCTTGTTGCACAAGAATATCTCTTGGCATATAAGTATTGCCATTACTCGCATAGTTATTCAACAGATAAAGAATCCCTGTACGGATACGCTGTGGGTCCTCTGCCGAGATCCCAATCTGCGCTGCAATCTCATCCGCCTTCTTAAAGCCAATCCCAAAGATATCTTGGGCAAGGCGATAAGGGTTGGACTTGATAATTTCTATGGTCTTGTCCTTGTACTGCTTGTAGATCTTGATGGCATAGGTTGGTGTGATCCCATAGTCTTGTAATGTCATCATTGCCTTACGCAGTTCATGCTGTGCATGGAATACTTCGCTGATCTCTATGGCTTTCTTTTGACTAATCCCTTGAATCTGAGAAAGAACAATAGGTTCCTCTTCAATAATACGAAAAGTATCTAGCCCAAAGTGTTTGACGATCTTCTTGGCAGTCTTTGGCCCAATCCCTTTGATAGCCCCTGAAGCAAGATAGCGCTCAATCCCCTGGATAGTCTTTGGAATCCCTTTTTCAAACAACTCTACACGCAGCTGCTTGCCATAGACAGGATGGGTTGTCCATGAACCGACGATCTTCACTTCTTCCCCAGGATTGATCCCTAGCATGGATCCGACACAAGAAAGCTCCTCACCCTCGTATTCTACAGTACATACGGTATAGCCATTGTCTTCATTTTGATAAATGATATCTTCTATAACACCTTCTATTACAACTTGTTCGTTCACCCAGCCTCACCATTTCCTTTTATTTTTTACGCATGAGCTCTACTCTAATATGTGCTTCATCATACTCAATACGTGCATCGTCTATCATATTCCCGACGAGTCCAAGCTCATCCTCACCTTCTACATCACCACCTGCAAGTTCCCAGTAGTACTCTTCCATCTCGCACTCCCTCGGGTAACTGAGGTGCGCTCTCATACGTTCAATGGTTGCTTCCATATCACGAATAGGCTCCGCTTCTACGATAATCACTTCTTTACGTGGTTGATTCTGAATATGAATCTTCACATCCTGTGCACCATGCTCTAGGAAAAAACTTGTTAATTCGTCTGTCATTCTTGCTACTTTCTTAATTTCGTGTCTCATGTCTCTTGTCCTTTCTAAATGCGTCTAACATTGGGATAAATAAAGTGGCAATAATCCCTGCCGAAAAACCATTATTATATAAATGAAGACCACCATGCATATCGCCAACATTCATAGTTAGCGCAAGGTGTACCACACCTACAACCACACCCCATATCGGCCCAAACTCACCCGCAATCGGCGCAAGGCTTGTACCAAAGAGTGCTGCAATAATCAGCGATGTGGTTGGAATATCTCTTGCAAATACCATCGCGCCCAAAGTCACACCCATAACAATCGGATAACAGTTCTTGAGGTGCTTTCCAAAGGCGCTAAAACCAACGACCGTTAGAATAGCTGCTACAATAGGCCCATTGATCGATCCACCCATCACATAAGCATAAATCATAGAAACGATCCCCATAATACCCATATTCATCAAAGTCAGTCCAAATCCCACTTGCTTGATCATATCAGTCACCAGACGCCCTGAGTGATGGAACACATCTGTAAATCCTTTAAAACTCTTATGATTGAGATAATAACCGCATACAATTAAAAAAATGCAAAAGCCTCCTATCATAAATCCAAGTTCCAGATGCTGACTCGTATCATAAGCTGAATTGCGCGTCCACTCTACCCCAAAAGCTTTGAGGAGCGCATAGGCAATCACACCAACTAGACCCCCTGCAAATCCCATATTATAAATACTATAACCAGAATGTGAGGTAATGGTATGCGCCGAGATCGGCGGCATCACAAAACCAATAAAGCCACTCACTAAAGCTGCAATACAAAACGCAATGAACCAGTTGTGATCGATACTCTGTGCCACCACACTTGATAGTGGACTCAGCGTCGTTGATAGCATATTAATTAAAACAATATTTTTATAAGAGATGCGATGATACTTCGCATAGCAATACCCTCCCATATAAAATGGAATGATATTGAGAATGTTTTTCCCAATAAAAGCAAATCCCCCTAGTAAAAAGAGTGTTGCGACAATAATCCCATTGGGCTTAAGATCTAACCGCTGAATCAGATAGGT
>JBOFIR010000243.1:0-12378 GCA_051650265.1 Cellulosilyticaceae bacterium | reverse complement strand
GCATAAGGAATTGTATGTAACTGTACTTCTGAATCGTACTTCATGATATCGAGTTCTGCTACTTTTTCAAAAATGCGCTTATTCATTTCTTGATTGAAGTGGATGATTTTGTGCATCATTCTCTCAATCTGCTTGCTATTTAACATATGATTACACTCCTTATTTCACGCTTGTTTTTTTAATTCTATTGCGAGATGATGTCATTCTTTTAGGGTCAATATAGATATAATTTAGCATATTGCAAGTTATTGTGATATAATTAAACTATTTAAAAATATCACTTTTTTGTCATCCTAGAAAGAGGTCTAACCATGAAGGAATATTATGAAACGCTCACCCCATCTGATAACGGGCTTATCTCTCCTTTTAGTAGTCATCTCCAACAAAAACAAGGCGAGGGTGTCATGACCCTGGCCCATTGGCACGATTATATCGAGATTTTATATGGCATATCTGGACACTTTAAGATCCAACTCGGAAGCATGCCATACACTTTCGGTGTAGGTGATCTGATCCTCATCAATTCAAAGGAAATCCATTCTGTAGTCGGCCTTGCCACTGACTGTATCAATAGCTATATTGTGGTTAAATTTGATCCTGAAGTACTGTACACCACTTCAAGCACTGTTTTTGAAGCAAAATATATTCATCCCTTCATTATGTCACATGCAACCCATCAAAAGGTATTTACAAGTGAGGAGCTTGATGCGACTTTTATTCCCCAGCTTCTCCATGAAATTCTAAGTGAATATACTACCAAAAGTTATGGCTTTGAACTTGCAATTAGGACACATATAGGCCGTATTTTCTTATGGGTATTGCGTCATTGGCATGAAAAAGGCGTTTGCCTAGATATTCAACAAGACTTTTCACCGCTCACGATTGAGCGGCTTCAAAAAGTATTTGATTATGTCGAACAAAACTATGCTTATCCTATTGAAGTAGAGGTAGTCGCGCAACTTTGTAACATGAGCTATAGCTATTTTTCCAGGTTCTTTAAATCTACAACTAAAAAGAATTTTAGTGAGTACCTCAATTACATACGTGTTACTAAGGCGGAACAGCTCCTTAGTACAACAGATTTGACCATTACAGAGATTGCCCAAAAAACAGGTTTTGCCTCCTCTAGCTATTTCATTCAGCAGTTCAAACGCTCCAAAGGGCTCTCTCCCAAACAGTTTAAGCAAAACCTCTAGCAAAAAAAGCATGCACACCACACTGTTTCACAACAGACTGTCGTATGCATGCTCTATTTTTTCTTATTTTTCTCTTAGTGCTTGTATGAGTGCTTCCTTATTAAGATGCTTCAGTTCTTCTAACACAAACTCACCATCTTTTCTTACAAGTACGCCATCAAACCAAATCTCACCACCACCAAATTCTGGTGTATGTGACTGTACCAAATCCCAATGAATTGCAGAATGTGCGCCTGGTGTGAGATGGAAACTTCCAATCATCTTCTCATCAAACAAAGTGTTATAGATCACATGTTCCATAAAAGGATTGGTTCCTATGGAGAATTCTCCTATATATCTTGCCCCTTCATCTGTATTCAGAATTTCATTGAGCCTTTTGGTATCATTGGCAGTCGCTTCTATGATCTTCCCCTCTTGGAACTTGAAGCAAATATCTGTAAAGACAGTTCCTTGGTAATAAGAAGGCACATTGTAATGAATGACACCGTTGACAGACTCTTTGACAATCTCTCCTAAGCCCACTTCACCATCTGGTATATTAAATAAGCCACCACATATCCCTACATAACATCCTTTGATTGAGAAAGTGATGTCTGTCCCTGGCGCCTTGATATGTACCTGCTCCGTGCGCCCCATCAAAGCTCTTAGTGGCTCCATAAGGCTGGTAAACTTCTTGTAATCAAGTGTACACACATCAAAATAGTAGTTCTCAAAAGCTTCTGTACTCATGTGTGCCATCTGTGCAAAACTATCGGTAGGATAACCAAGTACACACCACTTTGTATGTTTGCAACGCTCTTCAAGATGTAGCTTGCCATTGTATGTGGTATAGATCCCCATCTTGTCTGCTGGTACATCTACCATCTGATACAGATTATCTTGTCTTCTAATCCCAATATAGGCATCCATATCTTTCATACGCTCAAGATCATACTTTAATTGATAGTCATACTGCTCCTTTGTTGCGCCAAGAAGAAGCGCTTTACGCACCTTTTCAGACTCCATGTTCACAAAAGGTATGCCGCCCACTTCATAAGCTGCTTCAATCAACGCTTGCGCGATTTCTTCTCCCCCATTTGGTAAATCAATGAGTACTTTTTCCCCTGGCTTCAAGGATACTGAATAGCCAATGATATTTTTTGCTAATGTCGTTACTCTTGGATCTCTCATATTTGTCCCCCATGTTTTTAGAATCATTTATCTTACGTCATTATTTTACCATCGTGCACTACCCCATTCAATCTTTCCATCAATATCCACACGTCTAAAAGGCTCACGCTCTGCGTACCATTCATCGTTACGTGCTTCCCAAAATCCTGTAGTAGGTGGCTCAAACAACCAGTGTGCTATGTTGGCAAGTGAAGGCATTGGTCGATGCCCATCTTTGAGCTGTTCAATGAATGCATAGAGCATCTGATAATTTTCTTTACTCTTCTCAATGCGAAGTATACTTCCTTTTTCTAGTCCCAGTTTCTCATGACACTGACATACAAACGTATACGGTGCCTCAAACATCTCTTCATGAGACTTGAGACTTGCTACACATTGGGTAAGGTTTGCCTCAAAAGCAACCTGATCTGTCCATTGCTTACAGGCGGCTTCCCTATAAGGCACTACTAATGCTTCAATGGCTGTGTAGCGCTCTAAAAGATAGCGGTGCAACACAACCCCTTGTCTTTGAAAATAGAGCCACTGATCTGCATGCGCTTGTGCCTCAATCTGTGCCCATAATTTTTCGAGCTTTTCCACTGCTTGGCGATATTGTATCAGTTTTTCACCTTCTAAGCATTGATTGAAATGCATATACACCTGCATTGGATTGGTGCTCAGATACGCCGCCTTGCGCAGATAAGATCCATTCTTCTGTCCTGGAAAATGTCTCAAGAGCTCACTCTTTGGATCCCCTTGCAGATGAATAAGTGCCGCCATCGCGTCTGCTGCCTCACCATACTTTTGGAACAAATACGCCGCCTCACTCTCCCCTTGTGACGTCCCTTCTGCAAAGGTCTCGTCTGTTCCTTGCCACATGAGTGCTGCTGCCATCGCATAATTGAGCCCTGCATGTTCTGCGTGCATGGACCAGCCATTGATCCAGTCTGTGACTACGCCACCTAAGCACCCTAGTTCAAACCCATCTTTAAAGTAGCTCTGCTGATTTCGCACTTGTCCTGGCCATAGTGTGCCGACACTGCACGTATGAGTGGAAGTTGAACAAATCACTTCAAAGCCTGCTTTCTTGAGTGCTATCAACTTTTCTCTTGCTGGGCCATCATAACTCCAGTTATAGATGAGGGTATTGTACCTTAGAACTTCAAAGTCTGCTTGATCCGTTAAATAATGCTCAATCATATCACCCCATATACCCATTTTTCTGCCTCTGTTTTGTAGGCGGTCTCTAATCCATGAGAAATAGTCTACATATATAGCGGCAGCACCTTTTGCATCTTTGATAGGTCGGCATCGTGGACAGACACCAATCTTCTCTACTTCATCACCACCTACATGGATAATTGGACTCTCAAAAGCATCCATTAGATTATCGAGGGCCTGTGCAATCAGCAACCTTGTTTTAGGATGGTTTGGACATAGTGCTGATGCGGGTGCACTAAGGAGCGTTTCTTTGTCCATGTCATATTCCTTAATTTCTTGAAATGCTTCCATTCCTAAGAAATCCCCAGTGTGTCCCATCACATTGATCGCAGGAACCACAGTGATATGATAAGCTTTACATATCGCCTCGATTTCTTTGACAGCTTGAGGTGTGAGATAATGCTTGTTGTGCGTTGCCGCAATTCCTTCAAACCAAAAACGCCACTCCATATACAGATATAAAGTATTAATTTTCATGGCTGCAAGCTCCGGAATGAACTTCCTAAGCCACGCTTCACGGTATGCCACATTGATCTGTGCATAGCATACCTGCGCCCCACGATGCCGCCACTTGGGGCGATCGGCAATTTCCATACATGGGATCTGCTCTGGGAATTGTTTGACCAATTGCCCAAGTGTTAATGCGCCATAAAGATAGCCCGCTGGTGTGCTTGCATAAATACAAACTTTCCCCTCTTCAATCTGTATCGCATAGCCCTCTTCATCATATACATAGGCCTCATACAGTCCCTCTTGAGGCGGCAAGAATACCACCTCTGTTTTTCCTTCTCTACCAATTGATAGGATTCCTGTTTTTAAAGGCCCTTCTTGTGGTTCCTCTGCACGTGTAAATAATGCCGCGCATGTGGTACCCTCTTTGTGTATCATATACTCTGGATATGGTATAATGTGTAATCCTTTCATTTCTTCCCCTTCTCTTTTACAGTGGACATTATCCTATTATTTTCCTGAAATCACTACCCCATCAAAAGCCATGTAAGGCAGTACACTATAGCCATCTAAACTCACTTCTTTAGAAATCGCTACCAGATGATTGAGGAGTGCAGCAAGATTCCCACTAATCATAGTTTCAGTAACTGCACCAACGATCTTGCCATCCTCAATCAAGAAACTATTTTTGGCAACCCCTGAGAAATCGCCATTACTTGCTGGCTCTCCGCCGGAGAAACGCCCTACAATAATACCCTTTTTGATACCACCAATAATCTCTTCAATGGACTGATCACCTGGTTCAATCACCATATTGTGTGAGGTATTTTTGGCTCTTTCAAACCCAGACTTATTGGCTGTATATAGTGAAAGCATGAAGCTTTCAAGCACCCCGTTTTTGATGACCTCATAGTTCTCTGAGATAAAGCCTTCTGCTGTATAGCGCTCGCCACAGACAATCTGTGGATCAAGTGGCCTCATACCAATGGTGATCCGAGGATCAGCAACCCGCTGCTGGCGCTTATCTTTCCAGATACTCGTTCCATTGAGTATGACGCTATCTGTTACGAAGTTTCCAAGTATGCTATAGAGCAAAGATTGTAGGCAGCTTGGTGGCAGCACCACAACCCCCTCGAACTTCCCTTCTAACGTCGTGGTCTCTAATTGATTCTCCACATCTGTCAGGTCCTTCTCAATGGTGCTGAGTGCGATCAGCGGCTCATCTAATCTCTCTGTCACCACACCTGTTCCAAAGAAAGAGGTCGTTTTTTCGCCTTCATGTGCGGAAAACATCAGTTGGATGCTATATTCACCTTCCGTGGTTTCAAACTGCGTATTATTGGTATTTTTGTAGACACTCTGACTTTTCGTATGGGCAACAATCATTTGCTCTAGTATAATCTTTGGATGTCTCGTCTGGATTGTCTCTAACAATTCACGGGTACGCTCAAACAAGCGATCAGTGTCTGGCTCCGGACATCCTTTGACAAACACTTGGTGTAGCTGCCTTGGTGCGATATCCCATGCAGCATCTGCCTGTGCACCTTCTGCGACCTGCACACAGCTCTCGACTGCCTCCTGGATAGCTTCTTGATCAAACCGATTGATACTTAAGGAGCCTTTTTTGCCTTCTTTAAAAATTGTCATTCCCAATGAATGATCAAAGAGTGTACGAAAGAGGGAAAATGCACCACCATCTACATTGAACTCACGGGTTTCCTTCTTCGTTGCTACACAATAGGCCTTGTCAATTCCTTGGGTAGCAAATGCATTGATTGTTTCACCTGCGATCTGTCTTAATTGTTCCATGTTAACGCCCTCCTATCATGACTTTACAACGTAATGCTGGTCCACCCATACCTACTGGCATTGGTTGTTTTTTGCCACAGAACCCTGAACTTGACCAAACCATCTCATCCGATACCATATCCACTGTTTGAAGCATATCAAAGGCTACCCCCGATATGGTTGTATCAAGAATCGCACGTCCAAGTTTACCTTTTTTGATCTCATAACCCATGCATACACCGAACATAAACTCACCCGTTGTGTCTGCTTGCCCATTGTTCGTGTCTATAAAGTAATAACCATCCTCCACAGAGGCAATCATCTCTTCAAGTTTATCCTTACCTGGCAAAATCGCTGTATTACGCATACGAATCAGTGGCTCATCAGAAAAGCCATAAGCTCTCGCATTCCCCTGTGGCCTCATGCCAAAATGCTGCGCAGTCTCTCTACTATTCATATAGCCCATCAAGATTCCCTGATCAATGATTACGGCATCTTCTGCTGGTACCCCTTCATCATCAACATAGACAGGCAGCGGCGTCTGCTTACCAAAGGCTGTATGTGCAAAGTCAACTAGTGTAACGTATTCAGAACCAACACGTTTGCCCAGATTATGACCTGCCACAGAGCCTCCTAGTACAAGATCTCCTTCTACGGTATGCCCTACTGCTTCATGGGCCAACATTCCTGAGAGAATCCCTCCTAGTATAACAGTCTTGTTGCCCGCTTCTGCATAGATCCCCTCACGTTTTCTCATGAGATTTTCATAGAGCTGATCAATCTGGCCATAGATTCTAGCTGGATCCGTAAAGTTGTCTTCAAACGTCCCAAACCCACCTATTGATTTAAAGAGTTCAATCGGTACGCCTTGGGCTGATTCTGCATTCAAGAACAAGTAGATATAGCTTCTAGGAATCGCTGTATGTGCATCATAGCCATCAGAAGTACACAACATCTTTTCCATGGAATCTTCATACGCAATGACGGAACGACTTGATAATGTAGGGTATTTGTTTAAGATGTACTGATCCACCTCCCGTACGAATTCTATATACCTTTTTTGTGCCACTTCATCGATACTCCTATGTAAAGCTTGTACGCCTGTTTCAATGGGTGGCAGCATAGGTTTACCCTTTTGTACATGGCGATCCATAAACAGTGCATTCTCTGTTGCAGCCTTGAGTACAGCTTCACTTGCCGTCTCACTACATTCTGCCAAAGATGAAAAACCATAGACACCGTTTTTGTACACCCTTGCAGAAACACCTGATGTTTCCACCCGTTCGTTTGATGTCAGATTCCCCGCAACTAAACTTATGCGTCTCTTCTTATTGGTCTGCGCTCTTAGTTCTGTATGTACACCCTCTGCAAATAATACTTTCTTTGCTGAAATGATATCTTTAAGCAATATCTTATCCCCCTTTGTTAAATAAATAGATTGACATTATTTAATATATTGAGTCTTTCTCCCAAATATGCTAACACATAACGTGCACACATCTTGCGTCAAATAGGACTACTCAATTTTTAATAGGTGCCCAGGATACATCGCCTGTGTCCGCTTCAAGCTTTTTCCCAGTGACATCCCTACCCCAGCCAATACAACAAGGTGATTCCCTAAGCATTCTTGGCTAGCATAGGGTTTGATACTGATTGTATCTCCCACACAATCAACAAGGTACACCTCCTCTTGTACTGCCACAAATCCTTTGATACGATAGGTATCCTCAATAAACGTTTCTAGCAGTTTTCGAAGTGTCTGCTCTGTGCAGTTTTGACTTATCTCTATACTATATTTTTGCAACGTGAGATCCCGTGTTAAAATATCATAGGCCCTCTCATGTTGCACCTTGTTCCCCATATTCATGACCCACTGTGCTTGCATTTGTCCAAAACATGTTTGCTCACATGTGACATACGGGTTATATGTTGCTATCATTCGCTTCACCTCATCAACTTTTTCTTGATCAACCAAATCTGTCTTATTGATGATGACTTGATTTGCGATACGTACTTGTTTGCGGCTTACCGTTGCCGTGCGAATGACCTTCTCAAACCTTGCTGCATCTACAATACAGATGCACCCTTTATAGTCCAATGCACCAAACCGCGCTTGACCTAGAATTTCATATGCCTTGGTTGGGTCACTGAGCCCAGAAGCTTCTATCAACACCACGTCTGGCGCTTTTGCTATGGTTTCTTCTAGCACCTCTTCAAGACGATTGAGCTTACATGTGCAAAAGATTGAACCATTAGTAATCTCCTCAACCGCAATCCCGTCTCCTTCAAGAAGCTTACCATCTACACCTTGCTTCCCAAATTCATTGATAATCAATGCTACTTTTTGATCATGCCATAGCTTCAATATATTTTGAATACACGTTGTTTTACCTGCTCCCAAAAATCCTGTTATTAAATAAAGTTCCATTTGCTGAATGCTCCTTCTTGTATGAAAAGATAAAGTAAATGGCTTAGCCGTATCACTATACGCCCAAGCCATTTTACCAATTATTACTGATCTATTGTCTCATCGCCGCTTCTACTGCTGCATTGAGTGCTTCTTTACTTGGTATGATCGATGAAAACTTAAGTTCCCCATTGATGTAAATACAAGGCAAGTTCGTGACACCCATCTTCTTACATCTTGCAATGTTCTCTTTTTGTGTGAACTTATACTCCACCACATCAATGGCATCTCCAAAGTGCTTGTGCGCTACTGTTGCAGCCTCCATCATATACGTGCACGCTGCACATGTGAGTGAATCGAGTGTGAATACTTCCATTAGAGGCTTCTTCAGTGCAGTGTAATCTGGGATAATGATATCCACATCATCCTCTACTGCAACGTAGTTTGTGAGCATTGCACGGACTTCATCTGTTTGACTAACAGCTTGTGCCACCGCAATCCCATTTTCTACTGGCACATCATAGGGCATATCACAGCCTGGTGCAATAATGAGGTGTGAATGATCCTCAATTTGATCAATCAAATCCACTACATACTTCATATTATCTTGCTGCGTTCCATGTAGCATGATAGATGTGAGTGGGATATTCCCACCAATTGTTATTTGGTATTTATCTGTGATGTGCTTTGCTGCTACCAAATCCACATTTTCATCTACAGAGATGGCATCTGGCTTGGTATGGCACATCACCTCAATGTTCCTTGTGGCATTGCCACAGACAAAGAACGAAGAATAAGCGCCTTTTTGTTTGATATGTAAAAACAGATCAGTGAAAGGCTCACTCAAAAACTCTTCGAAGTGGTCACTAGAGATCTGTGAAACAAGAGGATCAACAACTGCAATTACATCCATGCCTGCCTCTACAAAAAGATCTGTCATACGCTTTGCTACCGCCGTGCAATAACCTAGCAAATTTTTAACATAGTCTTCATCATCAAACATATCCATAAAGATATTGTTGCCTCTTAAGTGTGAAGCCAGTGTAAATGGCCCACAAATGAGTCCATAAAGTGCCGTTGTGTCACCTACGCATTCTTTCATCTCACTCATGACATCCAATACCATAGGTAAGCGTCCATCTGCTGCTGTTGGCAGGGTGCACAAACATGGAATTGTATCCACGTCTTCTAAAGGATGTGTCTTAACAGATGGCGGGCCATCTTGAGCCCATACAAGTTCACACCCCAGGATCTCCGCTTCTAACTGCAAATCAAAAACAACAGGCTGTCCATGAGGCTTATACATCTTGTTAACCTCTAGTAAAGATTGTAAGAGCTTCTCCTTGTCTTTTAGAACTTCTTCTGCTGTATATCCCAAAAATTTTCCTGCATGAACCCCTGCAAAAGGTACCCATGGTAATTGATCTACTGTTTTATGATCTAATACATCAAATAATACTTGCTTCATACCCATTCTAATTCCCCCATTGATCTCTCTTGATCTTTCATTGATTTTTAGATGCTTTTTTCTGTTTGACCTTATTATAACTAATACATAAACGTATTAATTTTAATTTTTATATTTAAATTAAAAAATATTTGTTTTTAATTGCATCAAATTTTCTCTTCACAAAAAAGACACGTTGTATACCTTTTTTAAGACGAGTCTCTTCCACCTTTAACTTTCACATAAGGTTTCTATATTTTGTACTTCTCGATAGTTTACAGGAATATCAAGCATTTCATCTAACTCATCAAAAAAAGCAATTGCTTTTGCTGAGTCTATTGCTTCTTTAACAGGTGCTTCTAAATAGGCCATATCAATACCACTTTCATGCAATAGTTCATCTAATACATCCGTCATTACACCATACACATTCCCCTCATTTACTGCATTTGGATCTTCATTCATAGACTCTGTTTTATATTTATTACATTTATGTTTTCCCCAGTTAATGCTACATGTAGGACTTCCCTGAATACCAATAAAACATAGTGGGGTATGGCCATTTTGTTTCAGTTCATTAATCATATCAATGTAACTTTCCAAGGATACTTTACAATGTTTTCTAAAGAAAACATTGTCGTACTGTTGTCTTCCTTGTGGATTTCTCCAGTACCCCATGGCGGTAAACTCTGGGCATGGAAGTTGAATCACTGCTATATTTTTACTCAAAAAATAGTTGCATATTTTTTGAGCAACACCAAATCTTCTTCCTAGTAGATGTACTCTTGTTGATGGATTGAGCAAACAGTGTGCAACAATCACGAAGTATCTTTTTTTAGGCATATGCTATGACCTCACTTATCGACTTAATTTTCTACTTTTAGTATTTGTAGACTAACATAAGTTATCCTTTGGAATATTAGGAAAGAAAAAGGTTTACTTTATGTTCATAAATAGGTATAAATTTTGGACCTTCCATAGGTTGTGGCACATTGGGTGCATGGCGTGTAAACAGCAACTGATTATCTCATATTTTGAAGTACATTCCATGTCCCCATCTGCCCAATTCATTACATCTTCACTTACAAATACATCAAACCCAGAAGCTACTCCCTAAGCAGTAGTCCCCCCTTGTTCCATATAGATAGTATTTGTCATCATAACCCAACCTATAGGGTCTCTAATGTGAATCTCACGCGCTTCCATTATTCATTCCCAATCTTATTTACCGAAATACTTGTTTGCTGTTCTAATGCCAAACCACATTCTACCTCGACACCTTTTAAAATAGCTGATACGATTGCACAGCTTGGATGTTTACAATACTTACGTGCAAGTTCAAAAACTTGCGAATCTCCCACTTTAGATAAACATGCCTCAAACGCATCCACCTCATCTAACGCTTGTGCCATTCTTTTAATATTTTCACATCCTGTATCAATCTTAATCTTTGCCATTTGCATATCTTCCGAGGTGACTTCTATCACCGTTTTTAATCCACATATTCCTGGGTTGAACTCAACTCTTACCATATTTTCCTCCTCTATAACGCCACATGCTATCAATGCATTGCTGACTCTTTTTTCTATTTTAACTTCTTTTTTAGGGCGCTAATTTCAATTTTATTGGATCATTTTTAATTTTTAGAGGTACACTGCATTAACTTTTCCTGAATCTGTTCTTTATGATTGAGTGATGCCGTAAGTGTACCGTTCAAAATCCCCCCATATCCACCGATCTGGTTAGCTACAGTATTCACTGTTTCAATTTCTCCCATAAGCTGTATCCTTTTCCCTGCTATATGTATTTTGCGATAGACTTCTGGCCATTGACTTTGCGGCAACTCGCCTGCACCTGGGATCCATTGTATTGCCTTCAACTTGGACATTGCCAACAAGGTATCCAGATGCCTCAATTGGCCTATGCCATCTAAATGATAGATTGTATTTGGAATCTCCCGTGTAAATTGCAACAGATCATCTAAAACAAACTCTTGAAATAGATCATTCCCTATCATAAATGAAAAATCAGATTGGATAACATAGCTTCTTTCACTACTAAATATTTGAGACCAATCTGAAAAGCCATGGGCTCTTGGTGCTAAAATGTCAGCTAGTTCATGATAGTACTTCATCCAAAGTTCATGTATTTCTTTTACCAACCGTTTGACCTCATCAGGTTCATCATATAAGTCCATAAGTAAGTGCTCAGATCCTCTAAAAGTTGCAAGCACATCAAGTACGCCTCCTAGGTCAACCATGCCTAGCACAACTTCTCCTCCCCATCTTCTAACAGCTGCCTCATAAATCGCTTTCACACGTTTAAACCAAATATTATCTGGATTGTACTCAAAGTGCATCTGATCTAATGTGGTCTGCTTGTCTGGAAAGAACCAAATACGCCCTGAGTGATTATTTGGTTTCGCACCTAAAAAAGCTGCTAGTACCCCTGGCCCAAAACAATCCATATTGAAATAGGGAAATGCATCTCCCAAATAAATATTTTTTGAAAGCTCATAGTCAATGCGGTCAATTAATGCGTCAGCTGTATACTCAAACGATAAACTTGTGGCTTGTGAAAGGAGTGGTGCCGGTGGCTGCACCCTAGTTGGTGCTCTCCCTTGTATGACTACAGGTAGTACCGCACGATCTAATGTCCCTTCCCACCATCTATCATATGTATCCTTAATCCCATTCCATCGCTCTTTATCAAAATCTATA
>JBOFIR010000242.1:0-1959 GCA_051650265.1 Cellulosilyticaceae bacterium | reverse complement strand
CAATGGGGTAAGCCACTTCAAATGTTTCTTTGAAATATGGTGATTTATCCGCAACACCTTTTTGTACCTCTGGCACAAAGTCATGTGCTTCGATGTGAATCCCTTTAGCTAAAATCATAAAATCAATAATTTCTCTCAGGAAACGTGCTTCAATCTCAGCGTATTGTGACTGACCGGATAGGTTATGAAGTTCCTGTGGATCAGCTGTTTTATCAAATAAAACGGTATCTGTAGTAAAAGGATAGTAACAAAATCTATACTGTTTATCTTCTGCTAGCTTCATCGTGTCACAAAACTCACTATAGTTAACTTTTCTTGTTATACAAGGTGAAGCTTTAGCCTGCTCAATCAGTGACCACGACACACCTAATCCCCTTGTATCTCCAGCGATTGCTAAGGCTGTTGCCGCAATATCGATATTCCCTACCAAACTGTCTGAACGTTTGCCTCTCGGTACTTCTGGATGATTGGCTAAAATAAGTGGGATATTGAGTTGGCTACTGTAAGGGAACGGCCCTTTAGAAGACACCCCATTATAGTCATGTAATAAATCCCCATGGTCTGATGAGAAGATAAAGACTGTTTCTTCAAATATGCCTAGTACTTGAAGCTGCTCCATGATGCGGCCAACCTGACGGTCTAATTCTGCGATCATTTCACAATATTTAATTCGATTTTGTCTCATCGTCTTTTGCCAATCTGCCTCACTGCAGCCTAGCACTCTTCTATACGTCACAACTGATGAAATATCCTCTTCTGGTGCAGGTAGGAAGTCTGGAATTTGACTGCTATCTGCCATCCCTCTGACAGCTTCTGGTGGATCATAAGGAGTATGTGGTCCTTGGAAGGAAATCCATACTAAAAAAGGTTGGTCTGTTTGCTCACGGAGATGGTCTTTTAGGTGATGCATTGCTTGATCTGCAATCCATCCTTCATAATAAGATTCAGATGAATATTTAAAGCCTTGCGCATCTGTATTAAATACACTTTTCACTTCTGGGTACTGATTTTTGAGGAATTGAAGGTATTCTTCTTTTTCCGCCAAACGATCCTCTTCCATGAGTTTGACAAACTGAAATCCTTTGGTATCTTCTGCTGGAACATGATGTAGTTTACCAAAAGCACAGGTATGATAACCTAACGCATTCATACGTTCTGGCAAATACTCTAATCCTGATCGGAAAGGAACATCATTCGTCCATACCCCATGGTCAGATACATGTCTCCCCGTCATCATACACGCTCTAGCTGGTGCACAAACAGGTGATTGGGTAATCGCCTGGTCAAATACCACTCCCATTTGAGCCAATGCATCAATATGAGGTGTAGGTACAATCTTCCCACCATAGCAGTTCAAAAATTCACGTCGTAATTGGTCACATAAAATCACTACAATATGTTTCTGTTTCATTTGTTTACTCTCCCCTTATTTTTTCTAATCGTCTACATACTTTCTTGGCCGCCTAATGCTTTACTTCTCAATTGGCTCCCTACGACACCTTCTATAATTTTATCAATAACAGTCGCTTTACGGTCATTACTTTTGATGTAAATATTGAGTACCTTTGCCCAAGCTTTGAGTGCTGCTACGGTTAGTCCTAGTCCTTCTATGTAAGCCTTGGCTTCTTCTCGGGTTGTCATTTGCCTTAATTGTTTTGTCTGATCCATTTCCTCCACTGTTCCCTGCGGTTGTGCTTGGTCTTCTATTGTAATCTCTATCTCTACTTCTATCTTTTTAGCAGGAGTAGTGATACACTTGTTGTTTTTTTGTGTGAGTCCTTGTGTCTTTGTCCCTTGCTGTAGTACCTCTACTTTTTCTTTGCTAGGTGTGACACATAGTGTTAACTCCCCAGTAATCAACCCCTGTGCTGTGTCTTGATCGATTGTTTTTAACCAGTTTAAAAGTTTTTCTGTAAGTACTATCGTTTCCTGACTAATTTGCATGGATTACTTCCCCCA
>JBOFIR010000241.1:0-1931 GCA_051650265.1 Cellulosilyticaceae bacterium | reverse complement strand
TCTTCAACTGCATCAATTTCTCCATCAATATACTGTTGGATACGAATCGCTGCTGTTGTTAAACGTGCTTTAATACCGCCTAAACGGATATCAATAATTTCAAATCCTTGTCCCTTACTTTCCTTATGCCATGCTTTTCTAAAGCTTGTGTTATACTTCGCTAAGTCAGCTGTAAGTATTGGGAATACTTCATTTAAGATAGCTTGTAATTTTTCTTTATCTCCTGCTAGGTAAGCTGCTCTGAGGTTAAGCCCTAAATCATATTTATTCACAAGCACCTTACAAAGGTCTCTGTAAAGTTCATAAATATAACTATACTCTCCTGCTCTTTGAGCAATCTCATTATACTGTGCGATACACGCTTCATAATGTGGTTTAATGTCTAAACCTTCTGCGTGCTTATCAAATGCGCCTAACAAGATATCTTGGTATAAGAAGGTCTTACTTGGGTTTACTGTACCATAGTTTGGTCTTTGGATCATTGGTAGTAAGTCTACATTTTCCATAGCCATAAAGTCTGCTACGCTAAGTCCTGTAAGGAACTTACATCTTTCCTCTAACCAAGCTTCATCTACTGTCTCACCATATGTATGTTCTGCAAAAAGAATCATTCCCATCACAGTTGTCCCTAATGGTATCTCTGAGCCATCATCTCCCCAGATCGTTGCAATGATTTGTTTGATACCATGTTTTTTACAAACACCTAGTGATGCATTAGTTGTAGCCATTGTTTTTTCATAACTTGGTACAAGTCCAGCCCATTTCCAAATCCCGCCTGCAAAAACAATTGGGTTATTGAACGCTTGTCTTGTAGTCAGTGCAAAGTCATATCTTGCTGGGTCTTGTTGATAGTAATCCCAGTATACAAGTGAAAGTTCAGCTGGTACACGCTCTACAATCGCTGGATCAATAGTCATTTGTGTATCATAACCGCCCTCATGTGATCTTTGGAACATATCATCCCAAATCATTGGTTTGAAGTCATATTTTTTTGCAATATCTACTACTCTATCAAGATGTTCAATCATAATATCAAAGTGATGTTTCGCACCATTTTTATCTAAATAGTGTCCACGACCAAGTGCGTAAGCTTCGTCCATCCCAATGTGGATTTGATTACTTCTAAACACCCCTCTAAGGGCTTTCATCATGTTTTCTACAAGCTCATAAGTTTTTTCTTCTCCAACTAATAGGATATCATCAATATCGATCATTGGTCTGATGTAATCCCATCTAAAAGTTTGGTTAAGATGCGCAAGTGCTTGGATACATGGAATCATCTCAATCCCTAATGAGTCAGCATAATCATCTAACTCTTTTAACTCTTCTTTGAGATACTTCCCTCTTAGGTAACCAAAATATTGGTACTCTTCGATTTCATAAGTATCTTCTGTATAAAGCATACAGTTGTTATGTCCCATAAGCGCCATTTTAAGTAAAAGTTCTTTTAAAGTAGCCACTTTATACATAGCATTTCTTGAACAGTCAATCATTGGACCACATTGTTCAAAATACGCTTTTTCTGTTCTTTCAAACGTTGTTGTAAAATCACTTGAAAGTTGCACATAAAGAGATAATGCTCTAAAGAAATGGTGTTTTTCTTTATACTTAATGGCATTAACTGCTCCCCTTGCAATCTCTAAACAATTCTCACTTTCTGCCCCTAATTGAACGACTTCAATCTCTTCTGAAATTCCATCTACTTTTAAAAATTTTAATGCTTCTAATACTCTCGCTTGTAATGACTGGTCTAATCCAATAAAGTTCATATTAAGCCTCCCTAAACATTTTTTTACTTTACTCTACCTTATATATTACCTAATATTTAGGCTGTCGTAAATAAATATAATCCTCAATTTTTACTAATTTTTTACCTGTATTTTTAGTTATATCTTTTATCCTTGATACACTCTCGCTTGAGCAATATGTTT
>JBOFIR010000240.1:0-18473 GCA_051650265.1 Cellulosilyticaceae bacterium | reverse complement strand
TGTTCCGAGTACTTCTTACTTTATATTATGCACCGAAGTGTTTTGCTTTTTCTTCACCAGTAAGGACACGAATTGCACCTTCTGCTAAAGCTAACATTTCATCTTCACCTGGTGCTACAATCACTTCACCAATGAAATCAATTCTTTCTTTAAGTAGTCTTACAAATTGCTTAGAGTAAGCTACCCCACCTGTGATGACAATGCCATCAACTTGTCCTTTAAGAACAGTTGCCATTGCACCAACACTTTTACAGATTTGGTATGCCATTGCATTGTAAAGAAGTTCTGCTTCCTTATTACCTTGCTCGATCATATCTTGTACATCTCTCACATCACTTGTTCCAAGGTATGCCCAAAGACCTGCTGTTGAAGAAATGTGTCTGAGCAGCTCTTCTTTTGTGTATTTGCCTGAGAAGCAGAGGTCAATCATATCTCCTGTAGGAATAGCGCCTGCTCTATTTGGACAAAGTGGTCCATCACCATCGATTACGTTGTTAACATCAACAACTTTGCCTTTTTCATGCGCACCAATACTTACACCCCCACCGATGTGTACAACGATGAAGTTACTTTCTTCGTACTTTTTATTTCTTTCTCTTGCAACACGTCTTGCAATCGCTTTTTGATTAAGTGCGTGGAATTTGCTTTTTCTTTTGATACCTGGAATACCTGTTACTTTAGCGAGTTCACTCATCTCATCTACAGATACAGGGTCTACGATAAATCCTGGTATTTTGTACATCTCACAAAGCTCACGTGCAATAATACCTGCTAAGTTTGCTGGATGTGCAATATCTCTTGAAAGTTCTTTTACAAGATTTTCATCGATTTCATAAGTACCGCTTTCTAATGGCCCAATGATTCCGCCACGTGCTGAAATCCCATCAAGTTCTTTGATACTAATGTTTTTTTCCTCTAAAAATCTTACAATAGCATCTTTACGATAGCCATACTGATCTGCCCATGTAGGGTACTGTGCAAGTTCCTCTGCAGGATGTCTTAGTACTTCTTCAAATAGTAAGTTGCTATTTTCATATAAAGCAACTTTAGTAGATGTAGAACCTGGATTGATCGTTAATATTTTGTATGATTTCATATTCTAGTCTCCTCTAGTTTCCTTAAAATATTAAGATAAGTATTACCCGTACTCATCTTTTCAATTTCATTATTCAATGTATTATTATACATCTGTTTAAAAATTAAGTCCAATCACCTAGCAGAATATTTATCATGATATTTAGTATTTGCTGATTTCAGATGTTCTATGTGATGCAATAGGTGGATTAATGACTATTGATAAATGTATCAATACGTTGCAGAAGCATCTCTAATGCCACAGAGTTAAAGCCACCTTCAGGAATAATAACATCTGCACGTTTCTTGCTAGGTTCAACAAACTGTTCATGCATTGGTTTAACTGTATTTAAGTATTGGTTTACCACAGAGTTCATATCACGTCCGCGATCTTGAACGTCTCTTACAAGTCTTCTAAGAATTCGTACGTCGGCATCTGTATCTACAAATACCTTGATATCCATAAGATCACATAATTCTTTATTCTCAAAGATAAGGATACCTTCTACAATAATGACACGTGAAGGCGCAATCTCAACTTGCTCTTCAAGACGTGTATGTTCTACAAAAGAATAGACAGGATGATTAATTGCCTCACCCTTCTTAAGCTTTTTCACATGCTCGATCAATAAATCTGTCTCGAATGCATCGGGATGGTCATAGTTGAGACCTGTCCTTTGCTCAAATGGCAGATGTGAATTTGATCTATAATAATAATCATGGCAAAGCATCGCCACATGCTCATGAAAAGCTTCTTTCAGTTTATGTGCGAGTGTTGTTTTACCCGATCCTGTACCACCAGCTACACCAATTACAAGTGTTCCTTTCATACCAAAACCTCCTTCTTCTTTTTAACGTTCCATCTATCATAGCATACTTAAAGAGTGGTTTGCTATAGTCTAGGCATGATATGTAATATCTCTATATTTGGTATAGAAATTTATCGAATTTCGACATCTAAATATGTTCCTTTAAAGAAAAGAGGGGTCAAGTTGTACCTTTCTCTTCCCCTCATCTTTTATTACTTCATTTTTTTAAAAATCTTTTTCATTTCTTTCATCATATATTTGACTTTGTGCTCTAAGTTCATGCTTATTTGCCTCCTTGAAAGTGTGCATTATGCATCACTTCTAGTGTGAGCTTTTCCTTTGTTTTTATTTCTGCTTTTATAAAGTCTGCCTATTTAAATTTTACCAACCGTATTTGGCTTATTTTTCTTGAATTTTTATGTTATAACATATAAAATATATTATGACATATTAAGAAAGTGAGGCATTTTATGCATACTTATATCGCTATGGATGTTGGAGGCACTCAGATCAAAGTGGGCGTGATTGATGGCTCAGGCCACCTTCTTTCACCACAGATTTCTCATTATCCTTCTCATTCAACCCAAGACAAAGATACGATTCTAAACCACCTATACCATATCATTACCACTGAGCTTCGCCATATTCCAGAAAACGCACTGCTTTCTGGTGTAGGCATTGCTTTCCCAGGACCTTTTGACTATGCTACCGGTGTCAGCCTCATTCAAGGGATCAACAAATATGATAGCATCTATGGTGTGAATCTGAGAACACATCTGCTCGATCAGCTTTTATCTGATCCTATGTATACCTCACGCCTTGCACCAGACTTCGACATCCGCTTTGCCAATGATGCAAGTCTCTACGCACTCGGTGAAACTGTACTTGGCAATGCACCAACGACGTCTAAGTGTTTGTGCCTCTGTATCGGAACAGGCCTTGGCTCTGCCTTCCTTGATGCAGGTAAGCTTATCACAGAGCGCTGTGATGTACCAACCAATGGCTGGGTCTATGATACGCCATTTTTAGCATCGATCATTGATGACTATATCTCTGCAAGAGGCATCATGAATCTCTACTATGAGAAGGCCTCTGTAAATGTATATGAGGTGAAGCCAATCGCAGACCTTGCCATTGTAGGGGATGTAGCTGCAATAGAGACTTTCAAAGTTTTCGGCGAGCGCTTTGCAGATGCCATCATAAGTTTCCTTGATACGTTCAAGCCGTCTACCCTTGTTGTTGGGGGACAAATTGCAAAAAGCTATGCTCTTTTTGCGCCTTATTTTACTGAGCATATCAAAAAACAGCACCCAAGTCTCGATATAAGACTGAGTGCTGATACTTCCATGAGTACACTTTTGGGGGTTATTCCTTTATTCCTCTAATTCGAGGTAATACTCATAACGTTTGGCTACATAGCGGCATTCTGTATATTCAAATACCTCATTGCTTTGATTGTAGCCAATACGTTTTAAAATCAGGAGTGGATCTCCTTCATTACAAGCAAGCTGCTCACCTAGTGTCTGATCCGTCAGGCCAGCGGTGATGGTTTGCTTGATTTTTTTGACTTTAATCTGATGTGCCTCTTCAAGATACTCATAAAAAGAGCCATAGTAAAGTTCATCTTGCAAGGCCATATTCACCGTTGCCTTGATATACGTATTAAAACGCACGACAGGCACTTCATTGATACAGCGAATTCGTGTCAACAGATAGACTGGCATCCCTTCAGGGATTTCTAGTATTTTAGCACACGCAGCTGACGCTTTGGTCAGCTCAATGTGTGCATATTGAGTAGAAGGTACTATCCCTTTAGCTTTCATCTCTTCTGTGAAACCTTGGATTTTGAGGAGGGGTTCAGAAACTTTTGTAGACTTTACAATCGTTCCTTTGCCTTTTATACGCTCTACATAACCATTTTGTTCAAGCTCACCAATAGCAGCTCTTACAGTAATCCTGCTGACATCATAGCGTTCTTGGTAATCAATCTCTCTTGGGAGTAAATCCCCTTCTTGATAAACACCTGATTCAATCTGATTTTTGATAATTGCTATTAATTGCTCTTTGAGAGTAGGTGCACCCTTCCCTTTATCTAACATAGTATCCTCCTACCACCTGATGATTATCTTACATAAGCTTTAAGCGTTGCTAATGGTTTCGTGACATGCTCAGCTTTTGGTCTAATCACATATTCTTTAATATTTTCTGGAATAATAAATGTCTCTGCGTAATGTACTTCAAACGGTTCGAAAGCGCCTGTTGGACTTTCTACAATCGCAGCATCACCTTCTACTAAATTTAACATATTTACACTGCCTTGTGTAGTATGTAATACCGGACCTGTAAACCAATGTCTTCTTGTCTCGATGAATTCACGCTCATGAAGGCCTGTGCGTTCTTCTTTATGATGTGCACCTTCTCCTACAAATTCTACTTGATCTACAAGGTTTGCTTTGACCCACTCTGTTCTACGATCCCACGCAATCACTTTCTCACCATGCTCTAAGTGAATTGGTCTTGGAAGGCCATCTAGACCAAGGCGATCCCAGTCCCAAAGTTTGAATGTAAAGATGTATGGTGTTGCACTAATCTCAAGCACCATTGTATCTTTTCCTGAGCAGTGGATTGTTCCTGCTGGAATCAGGAAATGATCGTGTTTTTTGACTGGGAATGTATTTACGTACTTCTCAGCATCAAATGGTACTTCCCCTTTTTGTGCTTCTTGAAGTGCCTCTAACATTTCTTTTGGGTCCACATCTTCTTTCACACCTAGGTAAACATCTGTATTTTCCTTACAGTCTAAGATATAGTAGCTCTCATCTTGTGTATAATGCATACCGAACGTCTCTTGGATATACTCTGTCAGTGGATGTACTTGAAGTGATAAGTTTTGTCCACCCATAGTATCAAGGAAATCAAAGCGGATTGGGAACTCTGTTCCAAAACGTGCATGTACCTTGTTTCCTAAAAGTTGGATTGGTCTATAAAATACGGTATTGATTGAAGGCACTTCCACTCTGATCTCACCATATCTTAAGAATAAACTATTCTCCTCAGGTACCCCATCAAAGCTCCATGCGAAGTTTTCTTTCTCTTTATCAAGTCCACACACATCTTTCATCCATTGTCCGCCCCATACGCCTGGGTCAAAGTATGGTACCACTCTAAATGGCTGGCTGACTGTTTGCTCAAGTCCTGCAAAGAATGCTTCCCCAGTAATCATATTTGGTGCGTTTGCTACATTTGTATCTAATACATAGTCAAACTTTCCAAAATGAGCCACTTTGTGACGATCTGCCATACGCCATTCCACAAAGAAACCTCTTTTATATTTTGTAAGGATCGGCGCGTCGCTGTTGCTTACGTTCCAGTTTGACATCCCTCTTCTATAGCGCATTTGGATTTCCCATCTTGCAAGATCTGCAAAGATATATACATCCCCTGTTGTAATCAGCCCCGCACCTACACCGTATACAAGCACATGTCCCTCTGCAGCTTCTACTTCTTGGCGCGCAGCTTCAAGACGCTCTTCTACAAAGACATCTTTGAGTTTCTTCGTTGTGAGTACCCCAAATACGCGGTCTTCTGTCAGGTAAGCATCAATTGCCTCTGTGAGTGCCTCTTCTTGTAGTGCACATGCATCACTTGAGATGATACGTGCAAATCCCATATCTGCTAATCCATTTAATAATTCTTCTGTATCGACACCCGGGTAACAATCGACTACAACAACTGCCTTTTCTTTCCCTTGGATTCTTGCCTTTAATGTGTTCTGAATTGCCTCATACCCTGTTACGGCATGACCTTCGTATCCTTTTACCTTTACCTCAGGATATTTATCATATTGACTCATGTTCTAACCTCCTGGCTATTTTCTTATCTCTATTTTACCAATTGTTATTACATATTTCAATATGTTATAACATATTTATTTTAATTAGGCTCTCTTCCCATGCTCACAGCGTTCTTCAAAAAAAGAGTACACCTGATACGTGTACTCTTCATCACTTTTATTTTACTTGAACTTTAAGATCTTTGGTGGTTTGATTGCCTACATAATCTGTGATTGTTACTTTCACCACATACTCACCTGCTGTTTGTGTATCTAACTCACTTAACGCCACAGCCACTGATCCCTTAAGATCTAAGCCATCCACATCTTGAGCCACTTCCACAAAGTCGTCTTTCCAGCTAATCGCCGCTGGATCTTCCTCTAATGCGATGGTGCGGTACTCTGGTTTGAACTCAAGGGTTGGGGCATCCTTATGATCTGGTCTATAGATCACAATAGGGTATTCAGACACTGTTTCATTACCTGCTGCATCTTTGACAGATACTTTGATCCCTGGTGCATAAGCCCCAATTTCACCAAATTGACAGCCTGTTGTATCAAAGGTTGCCACGCTCATATCAAGTGTCCCATCCACATTATCTGTTCCTACGAACTTCTCTTTCCAAATAGCAACATCTGGCGCTTGCCCCACAGGGAATGCGTAGCTCTCTGCTACACTTTGCTCAATCTTAGGTGCAATATTATCTGTATAAGCACCTGATCCTAGCAATTTTTCCATATCTGCAATACGTGTTTCAATTGTAGCCTTTTCGGATTCAATTGCTACATCAAATTTTGGCGTATTGTCCATGCCGTATAATGCACGCCCTACAATATCATTGAAGTCTACATGAATGCCTAGGACGTTAGAAAGTTCATTAACATAGGTTTTACCAATACTCTCTTCATAAATTACTTTCATATCCTCACCAATTACGGGGTGGAATGTATCAAAGTTTAGTACACTTGATTGAGTCGGTGCACCCATCTCTTCTCTGATTTGCTTAAGTGTATCATTGTAGAGCTTAAAGCTTTGGATCGCGAGTGGTACTTTGTCAGCTGGCACCCCTCTGACAATTCCATAGCTCTCACCACCATTTCTTACTTGTCGGTAGTTGGGATCATCAAAGCGCATGTCATCTGGTCTTGGGAATGGAATAAATCCAATAGAGTCTCCTCGGTCTGCTGCAGCAGTTGTTGCCTCGCCACTTCTCCAGTCTTCTAGATTACAAAATACAGCTTCACCATTGATAAATCCTGACTTTCCTGGCGAACTATCTGGCTTACTAGACCCTTCTCTTTGAGGGCTCTTCATCAATCCTTTATCATAGAGTTTGGTCATATAAGCAATTGCTTTCTTGGTCTGATCTGTTGCAATTTCCAATCCCTTATCACCATAAATACTACTACCTGTAGCATGCATCGCTTGAAGTGCCACATCACGATAATCTGTCCAATAGGCCTCTATACGCTGTTCTGGCCTTTGAGGTGATGAACTGTTCATAAAGTGCGCATCGATCTTTGCTAAATAATCTTCAAAGACACTCCATGTCCATTTACCCTCTTTATAAAGGTCTGTTGGATAAACTGTCTTGCCATTTTCCTTTAAGGCATCTACCTGTTCGATGTAGTTAATGTTATACATTAATGGTGATAACGGATGTAAGTTATTGCCCTCTATACTCATAAAATATTGTTTACCATAGATTTTAGGCGGTGGATTCTCACCTAGGAGTTGGACATATTCATCGATAGGCTGTAAGACATTTTGCTCTAAGATTACACCTTGTCCATTGCTATAAATACGTGCAATATCACAGATTGGATCACCTGCCATGACACTTTGTAGCAAGACTTCTGTCACATCACCTGGATACTGTACAAATTGAAGGTCTACATTAAGATCTTCTTTAACCTTTTCAAGTGCTTCAATGCGAATCTCTCTCTCATCTTCAGCCATTGCATACTCACCTGTTGCCGGATCCTTATAATAGGGATCTTCCTCAGACGCACAATGCGAACCATATCGAATCACCACAGGATCCTTTTTAGGCTCTGGTGCAGCCATCTCCACAACAGCCTCTTCTGGCGTAGATTCAACCTTTGCAGGCTCCTGCCCTCCACATCCTGCTAGTGCGGCAGTACTACTCACAAGCAATAGACTTAAAAGTTTTTTTAGTTTTTTCATCTTTTCTTCCCCCAAAAAAGTTTATTTTAAACCCTCTTTCAATTATATGCCTGTCTTAAGAAAAATTCATTACTTTTTAGAAAATATATTAAATATTAAAAATATCTCGACTATTCTATTAGGATACAAAAATAGGGTAGCTCAAGAGCTACCCTATACATTCTATTTGTAATTTTTCCAAATCATTTTCCACTTCATCAATATGTGTATATTTTTGTTCAAGACCCATAAGTCGTTTCAAAAAATGTCTTTCCCCATCCGTAAGATCAAGTTCTTTGTACCAAGGTAAACTCATCACTGTGCGTTTGTCATATGTCGTATAATAAAGATGAATCAAAAAATCTGCAAGATACCAATAATCTTCATTCCCCTTATAATGCTTATGATCTATAAACCGTGCAAGCCCAAAGTCGATCAGTGCAATGCCTTCATTTTGATTGCATATCACATTGGACACGCGAATATCCTTGTGTACGATTTGCTGATGATTTAGCACTTTGATGATATCTATAATTTGTAATCCAATTTCATAGATTTCCTCTTTTGAAAATACATATTTCTCTTCATAAATAATCTTTTCAAAGGTTTTACCTGCTTTATACTCCAAGATATAGCCTTCTACTTTACCCTCTGTAAACTTTCCCAAATACTTAGGAAAACGTTTATCTCCAAGTTTAGCAAGTTTCTTCAATATATCCTGTTCATAATGCACCCGATCTCTTGCCCTTCGAAGCATCCTACGTTTGAGCTGCTTGATCACAACCAGTTGTCCTTTTGTATTTTGACCAAGATAAGCAATACCATAACGGCCTTCTCCCAAAAATCTTTTGATAATGTACCCCTCTATCTGATCATTGATCAGATACAGATGGTCTTGTGCGACGAATCCCTTTATCTTTTCTAAGACCATGAGAAACTAGACTTTCCCTTACGATGCTTCTTCCTCGAATAAGAACTGCTATATGAAACACCTCGTCGCTTATAATGGTGCGATCCTTTGTGTGACCTGCGTCTTTTTCCTGAAGATCTACTTAGACTTAAGCTCAATACACTACTTAATAACCCCATTGCAAAACCCTCCCTGGCTTTACCTTGCATCATCAAATTATAACCCCTATTGGTTATTTACTCTATTATATCACTTAGCGTATTTTTTACTACACTTTTTTGGTATAATAGATGCATTTCAGAAAGGAGCTTCACTATGCCCGAAAAATATTTGATTGGAGATGTTTCCCACATTCTCAAACTGAGCAAAGATACGCTCCGTTACTACGATAAGCTGGGTATTGTCTCTCCAAAAAAAGACCCTCATAACAATTATCGTTATTACACTATAGATGATTTACTTGCTCTTTCCTATGTCCTAACCTTTAGGGATTTGGAGGTGCCTTTAGAAGATATCAAAGTTCTCATGCAACACAATACACTAGATGACTTCGCCAAGCTACTCGCCAAACAGCAAGACTACATCACACAAAAGCTTTTACATCTTCAAAAGCTCAGTAGCCGTGTCTCAGATTTTCAAGAAGCTATTTGTCTTACCCATAGCCTTCTTGGCAAGTTTGAGCATGCTCACAATCCCCCTTTGATCTATCACGAAATCCCAAAAGAGTGGGACTCAACCTATGCAGAACATTTCCTCATGCTTGATCAGTATCGCAATGTTTCCTATCCTGTTTTTTCAATCCTCATCTCAGCAGAGGCTCTTCTTAACACGCCTAAGTGCCCCCACTACATCTCCGGCATTAGCAGCGTCGTCTGCGACCCTGTACAATTAGATGCGCTCTCTCATTACCGATATATTTCACCAAATCTTTGTGTGCATACGGTGATTCAAGTTTCTGATGCCTTCGAAGATACTGATTTTTCTCCACTAAGACAGTATTTCAAAGACAATCAGTTGCAAATAAAAGGTGACTTAATTGCACGCAACATCACTTTTGAGCACCATCATCAGTCTCCTGTAGACTACTATGAATTATGGATTCCCATAAATATTTCTTGACCTTGGAGTAACTCCAAGGTTTATGCTAGGAAAAGATGACTTTATCCTTATACAGAGGGGGACATGATATGGATCATACACAACAATTAGGGACCGAACGTGTCGGGAAACTTTTTATAAAATATTCTATTCCTAGCATTATTGGTATGCTCTTCTTTTCCATCTACATCGTTATTGATGGGATCTTCGTTGGGCAAGCAGTAGGAGGAAATGGCTTAGCTGCAATCAATATTGCCATGCCATTTTTCAGTATCGCAATGGCGATTAGTATTATGCTTTCAGCCGGTGCAAATACCATTGTAGGGATTGAACTCGGCCAAGGTAATCCCGAGAAGGCTCGCAAGACATTTAGCCTTGCTTTTTATACCTTAATGATTTTATCAACTACAGTATCACTACTTACATTGATGTTCCTGGAGCCTATTTGTAGACTTTTAGGTTCTACAGAAGACCTTATGCCAATGGTAAGTAGCTATCTTGCGACACTTTGTTTCTTTACACCAGTCTTTACGACAGGCGGCCTACTTTCTACAGGAATCCGTACTATGGGTAAACCAACCTATTCTATGGTCTGTACGATCGTCGGATCTGTACTCAATATTATCTTCGATTACTACCTTGTAATCGTCTTAGGCATGGGGGTATTTGGCGCCGCACTTGCTTCTGGCCTTGCATTCTTTATTTCTTTCTTCGTAGGTTTTGTTGCTTACTTATCACCTAAAAGCACACTCCATTTTTGCAAGTGTAAGGTAGACTTCAAGAAGATCTTGAAGTTCTTCTACAACGGCTCTTCCGAAGCACTTACAGAAGTTGCCGTGGCATTTTCCACTTACCTTTTTAACATGGTGCTTCTTGCACGCATGGGCGAAGTAGGTGTTTCTGCCTTTTCCATTATTTCTTATGTGACATCACTCGTAGTTGCGGTACTTCTAGGGATTTCCACAGGGATCTCGCCTATTACCAGTTATAACTACGGTGCTAATAATTCAGAGCGTATCATCTCTCTGAACAACCTTGCGATCAAAGTCATGGCTATATTTGGTGTCTTATGCACATTCATTATGTTTGTCTTTGGCCAGCCGCTGATTGAACTTTTTGCACCAGAGGATCCTGCGCTGATTGAGCTTACTGTACAGGCTACAAAGCTTTACTCACTTGCTTTCCTTATCAATGGTATCAATATTCTTGGTTCAGGTTACTTTACAGCTCTTGAAGATGCAAAAACTTCTGCTTCAATCTCTTTCCTAAGAGGGATCTTCTTCCTCTTCGTAGGTATGGTAATCTTACCGCCTATCTTTGGTGATACAGGGATCTGGCTTACTGTATTCTTCAGTGAACTTGTTACATTAGGTTACACAGTCTATCTATTTAGACGTTCTTACAAAAAATTAGGCGAATCTCAAGATATAGCTGCAGATCTCATCGCCTAATTAAACTGTTATACAACAAAAAAGGTTCAGACACCGTCGTCTGAACCTTCTTTTGTTGTATGGTAGTATATAATGGGCTATTTAAAGAGCGAGTAGCTCACTAAACTTTTCAATCTTATAGTCATATTCACTTACCTCACCAAATCCATATGCAGCATAAATAAATGGAATGCCAGCAAGACGTGCCCCTTTAAGATCACCCTCTGTATCGCCCACATAAATAGGGTTTTCGAGTCCATTTCTTTCCATGACAAGTTTGATATTTTCCCCTTTAGAAAGCCCCGTACGCCCTGCATTTTCATAATCTAAAAAATACCGATCTAGGCTATGGTAATGATGGAAGGCTTCGATGTACCCTTCCTGACAGTTGCTTACAATAAATAGTTTATACTGTTTTGCAAGTTCACTTAAAGTTGTTTCTACCCCTTCATAGAGCTGCCCACCACATCGCTTCAGATCATCACATTCTTCATTGCAACACTCTGACAAAAGTGTAAGTCTAGCACCTTCTTCAAGATGAGGAAAGAGCTTCTTTGCAATATCCCCCATTTGTAGTCCCATAATACCCGCAATATCTTCCCTTGTTAATTTGCGGTCTAAACCCTGGTGTCTCTTAGCAACCTTATTCCACGAATCAAGAATTGCATCTATTGAATCCCATAGTGTGCCGTCCAAATCAAAAATAATACTATCGTATTTCATTTCTTATCCCTCCAATTCTCTTGATACACATATGCTACTTGTCCTTTTTTGGTCTAAATTTTTCACCCTCTCATATATATACACAGAACGCCTTTCTACTAAGAATAAATAAAGGGGATGTCATCCTATGAAAAAAGTTTTTCAAGTTATTATGTGCTATTTGTTTCTTATTGTACCACTCTTTGCTGCACCCACTGCATCAACACTCTCACTCGGAACACTCCAAAAAAGTAAGGTCTCGTTAAACTTCAACGATTACACCGTAGAAACTTATACGGCGTTAGATGGTACTTATGTTCCTGTAAGCAGCCTCAAAGATGCTGGATTAGCCGTCAACTTCACCCCTGCTTCAGGTGCAGTTCAAGTGCTTTTACAAGACGCATCCACCACAACCGCTCAGGCTATTCAAGTTGATTTGAGCAAGAAATCTTTTGACCTCTATGCCAATGAAATCTGGCTAGATCGCTTCAAGTCACATGGGATTGTCGTAGAAGGGCGCGTTCTCGTGCCTGTAGGTGCACTTCGTAGCCTCTTTGACATTAGCATTAAAAACAACATAAGCTATCATATGACCCCGAAGACTACACTTCCTATAACTGCTACTAAGGATCAAATCATTAATGATAGCGACTATCCACTCATCATTACTGTGACAGACCTTTACTGGAATAAGGGCAGTGTTCAAAAAACTAATCAATATCTCGTAGGTACTGGTGAAACCTTCACTCGCCCTAAGGCAACTGAATCAGGTCTCTATATCACCACAGTCATCACAAGTCTTGTGAGCCAATCCAATGACAAAAGCTATCATTACACCAATAATAATCTATTTGGTCAGACAAACGATAGACTTTTTCAGCACTATACAAGGTTGCAATCTATGGATCTTTCAGATCTAGGTGATCCCATTGATATGGCCGGCGTACTCTGGGCTGAAGATACTATCAATAGCAAGAATCTATCTAGTAGCACACCTTATCTCATCTGGACCAACATTGATAAACAACGCACCTACATATTTGAAGGTTCCAAGAATAATTGGACACTTATGAAGCACTTCAAATGTTCTACTGGTAGACGTGGTGCAGATACCCCTAAAGGGCAGTTCAAACTCACTTACAAAGTACCTTACTTTGGTGTAGAAAAAGGTTATCGCTGCAAGAATGCTTTTGGTTTTATTGGCACAACTTATCTCTACCACTCTGTGATGTTTGATAAGACCGGCACCTATCTTCTTCAAGGTAAAGGTGAGCTTGGCTCACGTGCCTCTGCCGGCTGCATTCGCCTCTCTGTACCTCATAGCGAATGGTTCTACAACAATATGGTGAGTGGCTCTACTGTGATCATCGATTAATCAACAAGTCGCCTCAGACTCCGAAGAGTTTGAAGCGACTTGTTTTTTAATAAGCTACACTGAGTAAGCTTAGTCCTTTTGCTTTTGCAAGTGGCGGTCTTTCTTGCTTTCTTGCTTCTTCTAGTACCTGAACCATCTGTTCGATTGTCACATCTTCAGTTCCTATAGCTGTGAGCATCCCACAGAGTAGGCGTGGCATATGCCATAAGAAGTCATTTGCTTTGACAATAATCTGTACTACACCTTCATTCTCTGTAACTTTAATGAATTCAATCGTACGTACTGTTGACTTTGTATCTGATTTTAAACTTGTAAAACTTTGAAAATCATGTGTCCCTTCTAAAAGGGCTGCTGCCTCTCTCATTAATTTGAGATTCAGCTTCTTCTCTAGATGATAAGAAAACTTACGTGTAAAAACATCACGCTGTCTACGATTTGTGATCGTATACACATAAGTCTTAGATTTGACATTGTATCGTGCATGGAAGCGCTCATGTACTTCTTCTACACGTTTGACTACGATATCCTCTGGAAGATATTCATAGAGATAGTTCTCCACCATCTCATCACTAAATCCTGTATCAGCTTGGAAGTTAGCCACATAGTTCTCTGCATGTACGCCTACATCTGTACGCTCTGCACCGATGAGTATGACTTTCTCACCTACCATCTTAGTGAGTACTTCCTCAATTTTTCCTTGAACAGTCAGTTCATTATCTTTTTGTTTTTGCCAGCCTTTATAGCGACTACCATCGTATTGAATTGTTAATTTAAAATTCTTCATAAGTTCCACCTTTAAGTTCTGCCTTTGTGATTCTTCTTTATTATATACATATTTTTTACAGATATATACTTTGTTATTTTTTTAACTTAATTTGTTAATAAGTTAACATAGTCTGCATTAAAAAAATCCTAGAACTTTGCCCTCTTGTTGCGTTGTTCTAGGATGTCTTGAGCTTTATGCTTTTAAAGGATTACTTATGCTTTTTTTACAACTGAAGATTTGAGCTTCATTGCACCAAATCCATCAATTTTACAGTCAATATCATGCCCATCTGTTGCATCATAGATTAAACGGATATTTTTAACTTTTGTTCCGATTTTGATTGATGATGAGCTTCCTTTAACTTTAAGGTCTTTCACTACAGTTACGCTATCTCCATCTGCAAGTACGTTACCATTCACATCTTTGATGATCTCAGTATCGTCTCCTGCATTTTCACTACCTGGTGTCCATTCATGGGCACATTCTGGGCACACTAATAAACTACCATCTTCATAAGTATATTCTGAGTTACATTTTGGACAATTTGGTAAATGTTCCATTGTTTAATCCCTCCAATAGTAAGTTTCATTCTAGTCTCTCTCTTATAGTAACACAACTCTACACCCCTTGACAAATCGAGACTTTTTATTTTAATCCCTACTATTGTTTTGCCCCTTTTTCCTTATTCAATACTTGATGTATTTTGGATATTTTTCAATCTTTATGTGCATAAGTTCATACTTTTTTCCCCATGATACACAATGAGTATTAATGTTATTTTTTACAAGGAGGCTCTTATGAACTTAACTCAGGAACAAATCATGGCCGCAAAAGGTCAAGGCTTCTTACCCCAGAAAGACAAGGAGCATTTTGCTGCCCGTGTGATCATCCCCGCAGGACATATGTCTTCAGATCATGCAAAAAAAATTATAGAAGTGGCTACCAGATATGGCCGTGGCTATTTTACACTTACCCAACGCCTTGACGTAGAGATCCCTTGGATCACATATGACACGATTGAAGCGGTCAAAAAGGATCTTGCAGAATCAGATTTATATGTCGGTGGTACAGGGCTTCGCATCCGTCCTATTCACACCTGCAAAGGAAACGTCTGCCGTGTTGGCCTGTACAATACAGAAGAGGTGGCACTTGCTATGCACGAGCGTTTTTACAAAGCTTACTACGATACCAAGTTCCCAAGCAAACTTCGCATTGGTCTTTCTGGTTGCCCCAATAGCTGCTCCAAACCACAATTAACTTGCATTGGCCTCGTCGGGAAGAAATTAGGACAAGTCTCTATCTTTATTGGTGGCATGTTTGGCCGTGATAAAATCATAGGACAAGAGCTTAAAGGTATTTATACCCCTGAAGAAGCCTTGGATATTATTGAACGCGGGATTCAATTTCATCTCCACCATAGCCAACCTGGTGAGCGTTTTGCAAAAACCGTTCAGCGTCTCGGTTTTGAAACCGTGGAGGCTGCCATGTTGGATAACACATCTTCCCATGTGTAAAACCTTTATTTAATCAAAGCAAAGGCTATACCCAAAATGTATAGCCTTTTTTTGATTATCTTTTTATTTAAAGATGTATGCTTTTGACCCTGCTGCTTCTTCTGCATGATAACGATACCCAAATACCTTTGCCACTTGTTGTGCCATTTCTTCAAATAACCCACAAGTCTTCTCAAGCGCTTCCCAAATTGCCTGTTCATCCGCTATAGGATATGTCTCAAGCAACCTTTCCCATACAGCTTCTGCAACATATTGCTGAAGATACTTATTATTTTTACCTACAGTGATCTCAAACCCATGTTGTTCTCCTACCTGCCACGCAAGCATTTGTAACAGCATCGGCCGTACACATTCATTAAGATGATCCATAGCATAGAGAATCTCGCCTCGCCATAATCCCTTTGCAATATAAGGTGCCACCCACCAAAATTCATTGCAACACTCCAAGAACATACGCTCAGTTGGCCTTTTTACATAATAATCTCTATCACTAGGCGCCATTACAAGAGGTAATATACCCTCTTTATCTAGTAGGACAACCGTCAGGCTATCACTCTGACACTTTTCTTTGGCAGCCTCTACATTTTGAAATGTCAAATCAATGCGGTTACCATCTTGAAATTGCATCAGATAAGTATACTTGGCCTGCCAATCAACCACCTCTTCAAAAAGCTCTGAATCATCCGGCTCCTGCATCACTGCTATTTCACCAAAGTAAGGGATCCACTGCTTATCCTCAATAAACGTCATCGGATCTGTCACCGCATAGACAATATCATAATCTTGATAGCAATCTCTTGGCACATTCGGATTGGCTCTTGAGCCATTCATATACACTGCCTTAATCTCATCATGCGCTTTTGCAAACTCCAAAATGAGTGTATACATCTCATTTTCCGTTCTCATTTTATCTCCTCCCTTTATACCCTTTATTGTACTTATCTTTCATTCTTCTATCTATAAATATCAGAGAACTCAATATGGCATTTTTCAATATTTAAGCGCCTACATGTACGTACAGATTCTTGGACTAAAGCCATCTGTACCCTTGGTAATTTTACAGTGAACACACTCCCTACATTTTCTTCACTCGCCACACTAATACTGCCATTATGTAGTTCAACTAATGCTTTCACCAAGGATAACCCAATACCGCTTCCCTCACACGGTCTAGTCATCACATCTCTTCCTTGAACAAAGCGTTCAAATATAGCCTGTAGCTTATCTTCAGCAATGCCTATTCCTGTATCTCGCACCTCAATGACTATATATGCCTCTTCCAAATTCACATTCACTTTAATCAAGCCACCCTCACCAGTGTATTTGATCGCATTGGCCAACAGATTTAACATGATGCGTTCAATTTGATCTGGATCACAAGCGATCACTTCTTCTTCTATCTGCGTATCAAAGATAAGTTCTATCCCTTTTCTCTCACAGTAGGTGACTACTGATAAGACAATTTCTTCTACGACATAGATCACATTACAATTGACAGGCTTGATTTGATAAAATCCCGCATCAATCTTTGTGATATCAATCAAGTTATTGACCAATCTCAAAAGACGATAACCATTTTGCCTCAAGATTCCTATGTACCGCTTCATCTCCCTATTTTTCTCTTGGTTCGTAATAAGCCCTTCAAATTGTTGCATCATTTGAACAACACTTATAATCATGTTGATAGGTGTCCCAAATTCGTGAGAAAGATTTGCGAAGAATTCACTCCTTAGGCGCTCTAACTGCATTGCTTTTTCGAACTGTTCTTCTTTGATCAAGAGTTCTTTTTCACGTGTAATATCTTTAGCCGTCGCCAACCTTAGTCCTCTATGATCCAAATATTCACCACTATTCCACCTGAGCCATTTATAACTCCCATCTGCGCATCTAAAACGATTGAGCCAGGTGACAGATTCACCTCTTCCCCTTTCAGCATCAATTAATTGCCGCATGCTTTCTATGTCATCTGGATGAATTATTTCTTCCCACGTCATATTCAAAAATTCTTGACGCGTCCACCCCAATACATCCACACATCCTTGACTGACTTCACAAAACTGCCTGTTGCTATCTGTCTTAATCAAAAAATCAGCTGAAATCTCCAGAAATTGACCCAATTCCTTCTCTAGTCTCGTTCTACGCTCAAGTTCTTTGTCAAGTTGCTGGGCCATTTGAATATATTTCACAATGAGAGCGAGCTGTCCACACGCAACTTCTATATAGTCATTATCAATGATACTTTGCTTTGGCTCCTCATCATATGCCATACTCACAACACCTAAAAATTCATTTCTTTGAATAATTGGGTAGATTAATATGTGTAATATATCTACATTTTTTTCACACTCCCCAAACGCTTTCACATCCACTTGTCTTAACCTTTGATAAGATCCCTTTATAAACCCCTCTATATCTTCCTGTGTAATAGTAAAACCTATGCCCGATGTAATTTTTTCCGAGGACAAGCATGACTTAAAATAGGGTAGCACCGCTTGCTTATTCTTATCGTAAATCCATATATTAAAATGAGCCGTCTTCCAATACCTCTCAAATATTTTTCTTATATTCCCAAGTATCTTTTCATTCTGACTACCTATCACTAGCCCCTCATTCTTACAACACTCATCAAATACCGAAAGTTCTTGTAAAACCTTATCTTGCAGTGTTTTTTTCAAGGTAATATCTTTCACAAAAACGCCTATCCCTACACATGTCTGATCCACCTCTAGAATAGGTACTTTTTTTATCTCATAATAATGCTTAATGCCTTTTTCCTCTCGCTCTACTTCATAGATA
>JBOFIR010000239.1:0-22169 GCA_051650265.1 Cellulosilyticaceae bacterium | reverse complement strand
AAAATATAACACTTGATTTTTAATATTAGATAGTATATAGTTGTTTTAACGATTTAAAACTTTAATGCAATAAAGCGGAGGGCGTCACTATGAAAAATTATCATTTACATATACCTGAGGGTGTGAGGGATTTTATGGGGGAGACAGCTGAGCATAAACAGCAGATCACGCAGCGTATACTAATGCTTTTTTCAAAGTATAGCTATCATCTGATCGAGACACCGACATTTGAGTATGTGGATGTATTCAATAGAGCACAGGAAGTAACTCAAAGTCCACAGCGTTATCAGTTTGTGAATAAGCAAGGTGAATTGGTGGCACTGCGTAGTGATATGACTTGTGCCATTGCGCGTGTAGCAGTCACACAAAATCAAGAAGTCGCTTACCCACAACGGTACTGCTATTTAGCAAATAGCTTTAGATATCCCGAACGGTATCAAGGAAAGAGTCATGAGTTTACACAAGCAGGTGTGGAACTGATTGGCAATGATTCGATTGAGGGAGATGCAGAAGTGCTACGACTAGCGATAGAAGCCGTTCAGGCAGCTGGGATAGATGACTTTGTCATCCATCTTGGCAACGGGGCTTTCTTTAGTAGCCTGCTTGAGGAGCTCAGGATCTCTCCAGATATTTCGGAGGAGATTTATGGTGCTATTGAAACAAAAGATGCAGTGGCAATTAAATCAATCTTAGCTGCTGAGTGTATCGATGAGGGGCAAATCGAAATTATTTCACAATTCATTCAGCGCACAGGTGATCTTTCGCTCTTGATGCAAATCGGTGAGCGGGTAGAGGGTACTAGGACAAAAGCTGCTTTGGCATATCTGGCATCTCTTTATGGCGTATTGCGTGATTATGGTGTGATAGATCGTATTCAGTTTGATCTAAGTATTTTATCCTATGCCAATTATTATACAGGTATGATGTTTAAGCTGTTCGTACCTGAGATTGGGATGGCAATCTGTGAAGGCGGACGGTACAACACCTTATTAGAGAAATACGGTAGAGATCTGCCAGCAGTGGGGTTTGGGATGAATGTTGATTTGCTTTTGCAAAAAATTAGGCAACAACAATATCCTACAGGGATGAATAAACAATCAACGCTGATTGTCTATCATCCAGAGACCAGAGGCCTTGCTTTAGAGCTTGCAGCACATTTTCGTAAACAAGGGATGATCATTGAAAACTATTTCGATCAAGATATAGCAGAGGCTATTGCTTATGCACAGTCTGTAGGGATGGGAGGTATTCTTTACTTCCAGTCCAAAGAAACTGTAGCCATCTATGATATGACAGATCAAGAGATGCATTACATGGATCCGATGGCTTTATTTTAAACCACAAGGAGGGGTGCTATGAATCAGATTACTTTTGCCTTAGCTAAGGGGAGATTAGCTCTGCACACGATGCAGGTCTTAAAAGCAATGGGGATTACTTGTAGTGAGATGGAGGTAAACAATCGTAAGTTACTCTATGTCAGTGATGATGGACGTTACCGTTTTTTTCTATCCAAGGCTTCAGATGTCCCGACCTATGTCGATTATGGTGTTGCTGATATTGGTGTTGTTGGCAAAGATACGATTCTAGAGGAAAAACGCAGTGTTTATGAAATGCTTGATTTAGGTTTTGGAAAGTGTCAGATGGTTGTAGCGGGACCAGAGTCTGCGCGCAAGCAGTTTGAAAGTGGACGCTTCTTACGTGTTGCAACCAAATATCCAGTGATTGCACAGCAGTATTTTGCTAAGAGTAATAGAAGTGTCGAACTTATCAAACTCCATGGGTCTGTTGAGCTAGGTCCTATTGTAGGTCTATCAGATGTCATTGTAGATATTGTAGAGAGTGGTGCGACTTTAAAGGCGAATGGACTCGTTGTATTTGATGAACTGATGCCGCTATCAGCCAGATGCATTGTTAATACAGCTAGCATGAAAGTCAAACATGAGGTAATAGAGCAGATTTTGGTGAAGCTAGAGGATGCCTTAAAGGAGGGGATAAAATGATCCAAATCATTGAAGCGCAGAAAGACCTCACACTATTTCTTGAACGCTTAAAAGAACGTGCAAGTTTTGATAAGAATCAGTATGTTGATCAGACCAAGGCAATCGTGACACAGGTACGTGAAAGAGGGGATGATGCACTTTTTGAGTACACACACAGATGGGATTCAACCTATGTAACACCTGATAATGTGCGACTCGCAAAAAGTGAAATAGAGGCAGCCTTTTGGCGTTTACCATTTGTGTTACGCCAAGCTATGGAGAAATCAGCAACGCGGATTCGTGCTTTCCATGAGCGGCAAAAGCAGAACACTTGGCTAGATGTAAAGGCTAATGGTGAACTACTAGGGCAACGGATTCTACCACTTGAATCTGTTGGGATCTATGTGCCAGGTGGCAAAGCGTCCTATCCTTCTTCTGTGCTCATGAATGCGATTCCAGCACAGGTTGCAGGTGTCAAGCGGATTGTGATGGTGACCCCGCTAGTAGGGGAACGCCAAACAGCAATCCCTGACAGTGTACTAGGGGCGGCATATGTAGCAGGCATTGAAGAGATCTATACCATTGGTGGTGCGCAGGCTATTGCTGCACTTGCTTTTGGAACCACCACTATTCCAAAAGTAGATAAGATCGTTGGACCAGGTAATATCTATGTGGCACTCGCAAAGCGAGAAGTCTATGGGTATGTCAGTATTGACGCCATAGCGGGACCGAGTGAGATCTTAGTGATTGCAGATGGATCGGCCAATCCAACCTTTGTTGCAGCAGATCTCTTGTCACAGGCAGAACATGATGAACTTGCATCGAGTATTTTGATTACCACAGACTTAGAGGTGGCGCAAGCCGTTCAATCTGAGGTGGCACGGCTCTATCAGCAGCTTCCAAGACAGGAGATTCTGGCGGCTTCACTTGCAAGCTATAGCCGAATCATTGTCGTAGATACACTAGATGAGGCCATTGCACTTGCCAACACTATCGCACCTGAGCACTTGGAACTTGCCATTGCAGCGCCTTTTGATAGGTTAGGTCAGATTCAGCATGCAGGTGCAGTATTCTTAGGACACTATACACCTGAGGCTGTAGGGGATTATATGGCAGGCCCAAATCATGTGCTGCCTACAAGCGGTACTGCACGTTTTTTCTCACCACTTGGCGTAGATGATTTTATTAAAAAAAGTAGTATCCTTTCCTTTTCAAAAGAGGCACTTGGGAGATTAGGTGAAGACGTGATGACTTTTGCAGAAAGCGAAGCGCTCGGCGCGCATGCCTTAGCAGTTCGTGTACGCCTAGAGGAGGTGAGTTCATGAATCCCTATATCAAAGCGCGCCTTAGACCTATCAAACCTTACCATGCAACTTACCGCACAGCAGGCATCTTCTTAGATGCCAATGAATCTAGTGCATCCACATTAGAACAGTTAACTGAACATATGAAGAATTGGTTAGATACAGCGCAGCTGAGTCGTTACCCTGATTCGGACACCCGACAATTGCGAGAGGCAATCAGCAAGGCGCATGAGGTGCCTTACCAACAGATAATCTGTGGCGTAGGATCAGACCAGCTCATCGACTGTCTCCTTAGAAGTGTACTAGAAGAGGGAGACTGTGTAATGGCCCCAGAGCCAAGTTTCAGTATGTATGCCTTAACCACACAAATTAATGGGGGCATCTTTAGAGGGGTGCCTTTGACGGATGCCTTTACCTACAATTTTGAGCAACTGTATCAGGACGTTTGTGCCCAACAACCCAAAGTACTTTTCATTTGTACCCCCAACAACCCCACAGGTAGTGTGTTGTCAGTGGCACAGATTGAAAAGCTGATTCAAGTGAGCATGGGGGTTGTCGTGGTTGATGAGGCGTATATCGAATTTGGAGGGGAGACAGCCATCCCATTGGTGAAAGCTTATCCCAATGTATTGGTACTACGTACTTTTTCAAAAGCTTATGGTCTCGCGGGCGCAAGAGTAGGGTATGGCATCGGCAGTGGGGCAGTGATTGAGGCGATGCTCGGGGTCAAACCACCTTATCATTTGAACCGCTTTTCACAGGAGGTAGCAACGTGGGTTATCCAACATCGTGATGCGTTTAAACAGGGCATTGACCAGATCAGGGGTGAACGTGAACGGGTATACAGGAGGCTTTATGAACTGGGTTATGAGGCTTACCCTTCTGAGGCCAACTTTATCTGGATGAAGGGCAACAAGTTACTCCTTGGCCAATTAGAAGCGCAACAAATTTTTATCAAATGCTTTGCATGTCGGGGCGAAGACTATTACAGGGTTACTATTGGAAGTGAGAGAGAGAATACAACATTTTTACAAAAATGTGAGGAGGTGGCGTATGCGCTATGCACAGATCAATCGGGCAACATTAGAAACACAAATTGAGTTGAAACTTGAGCTAGATGGTTGTGGCGAGACGACCATTGATACAGGTATTGGATTTTTTAATCATATGCTCACGCATATTGGCAGGCACAGCCTGTGCAATCTACACGTGCATGCGGTAGGTGACTTGGAGGTAGATTGCCATCACACCGTAGAAGATGTGGGTATTGTATTGGGGCAAGCGCTCAAGGAAGCTTTGGGAGAGAAGTGTGGGATTGCAAGATATGGACATAGCATGATTCCTATGGAAGAGGCACTTGTACTCTGTGCGATTGATTGCTCGGGTAGACCTTATAGCAAGGTGGATGCGTGTTTGACCACAAACCGCGTGGGGGATTTTGATACAGAGATGGTAGGTGAATTCTTTAGGGCAGTAGCAATTCATGGGGGGCTCAATGTACACATCAAAGTACTTGAAGGTACCAACAATCACCATATGATTGAAGGCATGTGTAAGGCATTTGCAAGGGCACTAAGAATGGCGATTACGCCTGATCCACGAGAGTTAAAAGTACCTTCTACAAAAGGGATGTTGGAGGGCTAAGGTATGAGAGTGGCAATTATTGATTATGGCATGGGAAACTTATGTAATGTGCAAAAGGCGTTTGCAAAGTTAGGGGTAGAGGCATCTATTACGGATCAGCCTCAGGAAATCCTGACAGCAGATGCCGTGGTACTGCCAGGTGTAGGTGCCATGAAAGCAGCAATGAAGGCGCTTGGAGAAAAGGAACTTGTGGGTGTCATCAAGGCATGTATTGGGCGCGGGACCCCTTTTTTGGGCATATGCTTAGGGATGCAGCTTTTGTTTGAGCGGGGCTATGAGATGGGGAGCTGTGAGGGACTAGGTATTTTGCCGGGTGAGATCGTGAGACTGGATGTACCGCTTAAGGTGCCTCATATGGGGTGGAATACATTAGAGATTATTAAGGAGGCCCCTTTGCTTGAAGGCATTGGGGAGAAACCATGGATGTATTTCGTCCATTCGTATTATCTAGAGACAAGGGCAGATATTGTCAGTGCATTTACCATGTATGGCAAGCGGATTGCTGTAGCGGTCCAACAAAATAATGTGTATGGGGTCCAGTTTCATCCAGAGAAAAGTGGTGAAGACGGGATGTTGCTCCTAAGTAATTTTTTGAGGAAAGTGGGGATGAAAGATGCAGTTATATCCAGCGATTGATATGAAGTCAGGCCAGTGTGTGCGATTACGACAGGGAGATTATGATGCGGTGACAGTTTATAGTGAAGATCCTCTTGCCATTGCAAAAAAATGGCAAGAGATGGGGGCATCTTATCTGCACCTTGTTGATCTGGATGGTGCCAAAATGGGATGCGGTGTCAATGACAGATTGATTCAAGAGGTTGTGCAAGCTGTAGAGATTCCTGTTCAAGTAGGTGGAGGGATTCGGAGCCTAGGAGACATAAAGGAAAAACTAGAATTAGGTGTCGCACGTGTGATTTTGGGAAGTGCTGCAGTGAAAAATAGACAGTTGGTTCAAGATGCAATCTTGCAATTTGGGGCAGATAGAATCGTGATCGGCGTGGATGCAAAGAATGGGTGTGTCGCCATAGAGGGATGGCAAGAAGTAACAGAACTCTCGGCGCTTTCTTTTGCGGAAGAAATGCGCGCAATAGGCGTTACCACAATGATTTATACAGACATAGCAAAAGACGGCATGTTGTGTGGTCCTAATATCGAGGAGACTGCATGTTTGATTCAAGGAGCAGGCGTAGATGTGATTGCATCTGGTGGGGTACAGACATTACAAGATCTCAAAAAATTACAAGCGATTGGTGTACAGGGCAGTATTGTAGGCAAAGCACTGTACACAGGTGCAATTCACCTTGAAGAAGCCGTGCGTATCTTTGAAAAGGGGGATTTGTGATGCTCAGTAAGCGGATTATCCCTTGTTTGGATGTCAAAGATGGGCGTGTTGTTAAAGGGATTCATTTTAACAATCTCATTGATGCGGGAGACCCTGTAGAAGCGGCCAAAGCCTATAGTGAAGAGGGGGCAGATGAGATCGTTTTTCTGGATATTACGGCATCCTCAGATGAAAGAAGCATTTTGCTAGATGTGGTGGCACGTACAGCTTATGAAGTTTTTATCCCACTTACGGTGGGCGGTGGGATTCGTACCATAGAGGATATGCGTGCATTGCTTCATGCAGGCGCAGATAAAGTAGCGATGAATACGTCAGCTGTTTTAACGCCTCAGCTAATTCGTAAGGGTGCACAATATTTTGGGAGTCAGTGTATTGTAGTGGCTATTGATGCCAAAAAGACAGCATGTGGCACTTATGAGGTCTATATACATGGCGGACGTACCGCTACAGGGATAGAGGTATGCGAGTGGGCCAAACGTGTAGAGGCTCTTGGGGCAGGTGAAATACTGCTTACAAGTATGGATGCAGATGGCACAAAAGCAGGTTTTGATATTGAGCTTACGAAGTGTGTGAGTGAACAGGTAGCCATTCCGGTGATTGCATCGGGTGGTGCAGGTACATATGAAGATTTTGCTCAGGTGTTTCAAGAAGGGAAGGCTGATGCTGTTTTAGCAGCCTCACTCTTTCATTTTAAGGAAATGGAAATCTTAGATTTGAAGACATATCTGCGTACCCGAGAGATTCGCGTACGGCTTTAAAGAGGGGGAGATGGGATGGAACGTGAGGCATTATTACAGGCAGTGAAGTACGACGAAGCAGGCTTAGTTCCCGTGATTGCACAGGATCTTCATTCAAAGAAGGTACGTATGCTCGCCTATATGAATGAGAAAGCACTAAGACGTACGTTGCAAACTGGACGTGTGCACTATTATAGCCGCTCACGCCAGTGTATGTGGCTTAAAGGTGAAACATCAGGGGCTTATCAATATATGAAAGACATCAGTATTGACTGTGATGGTGATACGCTCCTAATCCAGATTGAACAGGTGGGGGGTATCTCATGTCATACAGGGCATGCAGTCTGTTTTTATAGAGGACTAGAGGAGAACTATAGATCTGAAGGGGTAATTGATGAGACGGTATCTACGCGTGGGAAGGATAGCTTTTTAGAAGAACTGTATCAAGTCGTGTTACAACGTCAGGTAGCGCCAACAATAACCTCTTATACCAGTTACTTATTTGAACAAGGACTAGATAAAATCTTGAAGAAAGTAGGTGAGGAGGCAACAGAAGTTGTGATTGCTGCAAAAGGGGATTCCCAAGAACTGCTTGCCGGGGAAGTTGCAGATCTCATGTACCATCTCACAGTGTTACTTACGCAACAAGGAATTAACTGGGGATGGGTTGCAGATGAACTCAAAAAGAGAAGCACATAATTTTGGCCTCATTTCTACACGAGATGAGGCCAAAATTATGACCAGGGGTACGGGTAGTGCATATGATAGCTAGTAGGGTGAGTAGGTGGGGAGGAGATCTATGAAATTCAAACAGAAGCTAGGTTTAGTATGCATTATATTTGTTTTAGTCCCTGTACTATTTATTAGTATTGGAAGTGTATGGACACTCAAGGGAACTTTGAAGGGTATGCAGTATGATATGATGTGCGAGTCAGTCTATAGGCAGCGTGTGACTATAGAAAATCATCTGAATCAACTGCATGCACAAGCAACCTGGATGAGTTATTCTACACTAATTGATCAGCCGGCAGCACTGAAAGCCTATACAAATCAAATGAATGATATGAAAGTGTGTGGGGTGCTGGATGGGTTTGGCAGTATTCTTGTAGCAAGTGATGAAAGACTTGTTGGGCAAAACTTATTATCAGAAGATACATTAAGCAAAGTGATCAAACTACAAAAGGGTATTATTTCTATGGGGGATGCGGCGCTTATAAAAAATGGCATTGCCGTTGTGACCACATTACCACCACAAAATAGTACAAAAGGTAACTATTGGTTTAGTGTTTATGATGAGCAAATGCTGATCAAACTCATGGGGAGTGACATGGATCAAACTATAGGGCGTACCTTCCTCATAGATAGCCAAGGCAACCTGATTGGTTATCCAGATGAAGCTGTTCGTACAGTAGAGGATCTTCAAGAGGGACAGGTGCCATTAGAAGAATCATTACTCTATGGTGGGTTCATCTTGGGGGCAGATGTAGTGCCACAGGGCCATGAGCGTACAATTCAGCCGCTCATACAGCAGATGCTGATCATACTTACTTTAACGCTTATTCTACTCTATATGCTACTTAGACAGACATTGAACTGCATTTTCAAGCCTGTCATGCAGCTCCAAGAGACGATTAGTCGCTTAGAAAAAGGAGATATGAATGCGCGTTTTGCGTACTATAGCAAAGATGAATTAGGGATTATTGCTCTTGCGTTTAATGAATTGATTGATAAACAGATGCAGATGATGGGTAGAATCAAGGAAAGTGAGAATCGCTACCGTGTCATCTTAGAACAAGCAGATGAGGTAATCTGGGAGTGGCGCTCGGGAAGCAGGGAACTCTATATTTCTGAGAACTGGCAAAGAAAATGTTGTAAAGTGCTCAATCCAAGGCATGTGACATTAGATAACCTATTTGATGTGATTTATCCAGATGATCGTGAAAAGTGCCTCAAGCAATTGGGCACACTCACTGAGACGCAGCCAACCTGCCAGTTTGAGATGAGGATACATGATGTGCATGAACGGTATGTATGGATGCTGATTCGTGCAACAGCATTAGCCTTTCAAAATCACATGCCTATACAAATCGTAGGGGTTGCGATTGATATTGATGAGGCAAGAAAGAAAGAAAAGGAACTACTCAAATTGGCTACCTATGACCACTTAACCAAAGTCTACAACAAGAGTACCTTTGAGCAAAAGGCGTCGAATGCCTTAAAGTTAGCACAGTTTAGAAATGAGCCTTTAGTCATGCTCTTTATAGATGTAGATGATTTTAAGAAGATTAATGACCAGTATGGTCATGATGTGGGAGATATCGTTTTGGAATCACTTGCAAGACTATTGAATCAGTATGTGGGAGAGTTTGGCATGATTGGACGTTTTGGAGGAGATGAATTTGTGATTTGTATTACCAACATGACAGTGCTAAACAACTTAGATGTGTGGCTTGAAAAGCTTGAAAATCTTCTAGGTAACTATGTATTTTTTGAACAGGTCAATGAAAAGATGAGTGTACGATGTAGTCTTGGTAAAGCACGTTATCCGGAAGATGGACTCCAGTATGAAGAATTGGTGCGTTATGCAGATCAACTCATGTATCAGAATAAGGCGCAGCGTAAGGGGGAACGTATATGAATAATATGATATTTCTACTCCTTGTAGTGCTGCTAGGGGGCGGCATACTAGGATTTTACATTTATCAGTGCTATGCGCTAAGTACATGCCATCGGCACCTTAATCAATGTCAAGAGATTGATGTGATGACCAAGTTGCCCAATCGGCAGGCACTATCAAGAGATTTTATAAAAGGGCATTTATTGAGCAAAGAACAGGCTATTGTGATACTCAATATCGATAGCTTCAAGATGATGAATGATTTGATGGATGAAGAAGAGGGCAACCGACTTATTATGGAAATTTCAACAAGGATAGGCTATTGCCTAAGTGCGCAAGAAGGTCTGTATCACTTTGGTGGGGATATGTTTGCAATCTATATCAAGCACGTTGTGAGTAGATGGCAAATTGAGGAGTTAGTACAGCAGTTATTTGAAGATTTCGAACGTCCTATTATCTTAGAGAAGAATCAGCTATTTTTAAATTTTTGTGGAGGGATTGCCTTTAGCCCGTCCGATGGAAAAGACTTTGAATCACTGGTAAGGGTTGCAGAGCTGAGTATGTATGTGGCCAAGAAAAAAGGGCCCAATCACTATGAGTTTTTTTCCTCACAGCTTTTGGCTGAAGTGGAGAAACAGTCTCTGTTAGAACGGGAGTTGAGGCATGCTATTGATTATCATGAATTTACACTTGTTTATCAACCTAAGGTAGATTTGGACGATTACCAAGTCAGAGAATATGAGGCACTTATTCGTTGGCAAAACCATATTTTAGGCAATGTTCCTCCGGATTTGTTTATACACCGAGCAGAGGAGACAGGTTTGATCATTCCTATTGGAAGATGGGTATTTTATGAAAGTTGTATGGCAATCAAAAGAATTAATGAACATACTTTGGTACCCAAGACGATAGCGATTAATATTTCAGCTATCGAGATTATTCAGGAGAATTTTGTAGAACAGATTTTACGTATTATAAAAGGTTTAGAAATCCCACCCAACTGGATCGAGATTGAACTCACAGAGACGATTTTTTTAGAAAATAAAGAAATGATTATCGAACGGCTCATAGCACTTAAAGCTGCAGGTATCCATATTGCAATTGATGACTTTGGGAAGGAATATTCGGCACTGGGTTATTTGATCAAACTACCCATTGATCAAATCAAGATCGATAAAGTATTTATTGATACAATTGGTACGAAAGAAGAATGGATTGTCACGACACTGGTGGATATTTGTCACAAAATGAGGTGTACAGTGATCGCAGAAGGGGTGGAGACAAAGGAACAACTGGCATTTCTCAAAAAAGCAGGTTGTGACAAAGTACAGGGGTATGTGTTTAGTAAACCGTTAAAAGAGGAGCAGCTACTTGGATTACATTTTGAGTTGTGATAAAATAGCTTCATAAACTTAAGAAAAAGAGGGAAATTTATGCATATCGTATTACATGAACCAGAGATTCCACAAAACACAGGAAATATCGCGAGAACTTGTGCGGCGACAGGTGCAACCCTACACCTCATCGAACCACTAGGCTTTTCAATAGATGAAAAACAAGTAAAGCGTGCAGGACTTGATTATTGGGAACTTTTGGATGTAAGAACTTACAAGAATTTTGAAGAGTTTTTAGAGCTTAATCATCACCCAAAAATCTATATGGCAACAACAAAATCCAAACAAACTTATGCAGATGTACAGTATGAAGAAGATGCGTATATCATGTTCGGTAAAGAAAGCGCGGGGATTCCAGAGGAGATTCTTCTCAATTACAAAGAGACATCTGTGCGTATTCCGATGCGTATGGAGGCGAGATCACTCAATCTATCTAATTCGGTTTCCATTATTCTTTATGAAGCACTGCGCCAAAATGCGTTTAGTCATCTTAAAGCAGATGGGCAACTTCATCACTACGAGTGGTAAGAGGTATAAGATAACAAAATTCTTCTAGCATGTATAAAATTCAAAAAAACAATCCATAATCTTAAGAGTAACGACTCGGGAAAGAGGAGGATTGTATGAGTCAGAGAAGAATGAGCAAACAAGTATGGACACTTATGGTGTTATTGAGCATGGTTTTGGGTGCACAAAGCACATATGGTTATCATATATTTCCAGATACTATGGGTATGGAAGGGCATATTAAAGGATCGGCTATCAATCTCAGAAGCTACCCTGATTTACAAAGTCAAGTAGTAGCACGTGTGGGGGAGACCTCCTTGCGTGTAGTAGGCAAGCACGGTGATTGGTACAAGGTCGCTACACCAGAGCGTGAGGCTTGGGTGTATCAAGACTACATTGAGGTCGCTAAGCCAGAACTTGTACCTTATGCCAAGGTACTTGGTGAAGAGATTATTGAGTATGGTATGCAGTTTTTGGGTACACCTTATGTATGGGGTGGTAGCAATCTCCGCAAGGGTGTAGACTGCTCAGGATTTACACAAGAGGTCTTTGATTATTTCGATATCGAGATCAGCCGTGTTTCCTATATGCAGGCCAATGATGGTGCCACCGTACCCAAATCACAGCTTCGTTGCGGTGACCTAGTGTTCTTTGATACCTCTGGTGTCAACAATGGTAACATCTCACATGTAGGAATCTATATGGGAGACAATCAATTTATTCATTCAGACAGTACACGTGGGGTATCTATTAGCAAGCTATCCAACCCTTATTATACACGTAATTATGTCAAGGGAGTGCGTTTGCTCCATAGTTAGAAGTAGGTCATAGCCATTGGCTATGGCCTTTTGTTATAGGCAAATTAGAGAGAGAGTTTGTACTTATCATGTTTTCAAAATCCTAAAATTGTGTCATAATAACAGATAGATTAAAACCATTATATATAAAGAGGTTAGTTATGAACGAAAAGACGTTATTAAAATTAGAATTTCATAAAATACGTGATATGCTCAAGCAACATGCAATCACAGCAATAGGAAAAGAACAAGTTTCAAAACTGATGCCAAGTGCTGATTTTGAACAAGTTTGTAAGTGGCAAAAAGAGACATCAGAGGCACTTGCCATGTCTGTCAAAAAGGGGAGATTACCTGTAGGGTCTATTCAAGATATTCGCGCAGCACTCAAGCGCGTGGAGGTAGGTGCGGTACTAAGCAGTCAAGAGATCCTCAATATCAACAATGTGCTTCGTTCAGCACGTGTACTCAAACGTTACTATAAGGAAGATGAAGAAGAGACATCTTACCCAGTGCTCGCCTATTATTTTGAGAGCTTGGAGACTAATCCTACGCTTGAACACGAGATTAGTCGTTGTATAGTAGGACCAGATGAGTATGCCGATGATGCGACGCCAGAGCTTGCACAAGTGCGCAAACAGATCAAGTCTAGCCACCAAAAAATTAGAGAGACCATCCAAAATGTGCTCCATGGTTCACATTATCAGGACATGATTCAAGAGCCGATTGTGACCATGAGACAAGATCGTTACTGTATTCCAATCAAAGTAGAGTATAAAAATACCTTTAAAGGGATTGTACATGATCAATCTTCGACAGGTGCAACCGTGTTTATCGAGCCAGCAGCTGTGGTAGAACTGGGCAATCAGCTCCGTATACTCTTTAGTAAAGAGCAAGATGAGATCGAGAAGATCCTAGCCAATCTGACTAATGCAATCGAACCACTTACACCGTATCTGATTGAGACGTTTAAGCGAATTACAGAATTAGATGTGATCTTTGCAAAAGCGGAGTTCTCCCTAAAGTTAGATGCACGTGAGCCAAGGCTTAATCACAAAGGGATTGTTTCTCTGCGTAAGGCACGTCATCCAATGCTACCAAAAGAGTATGTGGTACCGATTGATGTACGCGTAGGCGATGATTTCACCACATTACTGATTACAGGGCCTAATACAGGGGGGAAGACTGTTACACTCAAGACAGTTGGTCTCTTTACACTGATGGCACAGACAGGGATGCAGATTCCAGCAGCTGAAGGTAGTGAGGTCGCTGTTTTTGATGAAGTTTTTGCAGACTTAGGTGATGAACAAAGTATCGAGCAGAGCCTAAGTACATTCTCTTCTCATATGACACATATTGTAAGTATTCTGGAGAAGATGACACTGAATTCTTTGATCCTACTAGATGAGGTAGGTTCAGGAACAGACCCTGTAGAAGGGGCAGCTTTAGCTAAGGCAATTCTGGAGCACTTGCGTAAGCAACAAATCCGTGCAGTTGCAACCACACACTATAGTGAGCTTAAGCTGTATGCATTATCTACTGAAAACGTGGAAAATGCCAGTTGTGAGTTTGATGTAGAGTCTTTACGACCGACATATAAGCTGATGATAGGGATTCCTGGTAAGAGTAATGCCTTTGCAATTTCCAAACGTCTGGGATTACCAGATCATTTGATTGATGACGCGAGAGTGTTCTTACAGCAAGAGGATGTAAAGATGGAAGATATCCTTGTAGAACTTGAGTATAGCCGCAAGATTGCGGATATAGAAAAGGAAAAAGCACAGTCATTTAGAAAAGAAGCGGAGCGCCTTCAATCGGAGATTAAAGAGCAACGCCAAAAACTTGAGAAATCCAAGCAGAAAGTGCTCGAAAGAGCAAACTATAAAGCACAAGAGTTACTCAAAAAAGTGGAGATCGAAACGGATCAAATCTTGAAAGAAGTCCGTCAAGCAGCACGTCAAGCACAAGTAACGATTGATGAAAGAAGCTTACAGCAGGCCAAACAAAATGCAAGCGATGTCCTCAAAAATCAGCATAAGGTCGTGGGCAAAGTGGTTGGGCCAAAACATGGCTATAAGAAAGTACCTAAAAATATTGAGGTTGGTGAAGCGGTAATGGTGACAAGTCTGATGCAACAAGGGATTGTTGTAGAGGCGCCAGATCAGCAAGGTAATCTGATGGTACGTGTCGGGATCTTACCAATCAAGGTACATCTCTCAGGCTTACAACGTGCAGAAGAGAAAGAGCAGCCGATCCTCACACAAAAGAAAGCACGACCTACACCAAAAGTAAGTCACCACATTTCAAAGACTTCAAACATTAGAACAGAGACTGACGTACGTGGGCTGATGGTAGATGAAGCACTCCCGATCGTAGACAAATACCTTGACGATGCTTATTTGGCAGGGCTCAAACATGTAACGATTATTCATGGTAAAGGTACTGGAGCGCTGAGACAAGCCATTACACAGATGCTCAAACGTCATCCACATGTTCAGAGTCATAGACCAGGTAAATATGGGGAAGGTGAGATGGGTGTAACTGTAGTCGAGATCAAATAACGTACCCATTCAGTAAGGAGGAATACACATGAAAAAAACAAAAATACTTATCGTAGATGATGATCAAAATATAGCAGAACTTATATCCCTCTATCTTCAAAAAGAAGGATATGACACAAAAGAAGTTTATAGTGGTAAGCAGGGAGTTGATACGTTTGAAGCGTATCAGCCAGACCTGATCTTATTAGATGTCATGCTACCAGAGATGGACGGCTATGACGTTTGCAAGGCAATCAGACGAACCAGTAAAACGCCTATTATCATGCTGACTGCAAAATGTGATGTATTTGATAAAGTGTTAGGCTTAGAACTTGGTGCAGATGATTATATCGCCAAGCCGTTTGATCCAAAGGAGCTCACTGCGCGTGTGAAAGCTGTGTTACGTAGGACAAATACTGTTGAAGAGGAGCATCAAAGCCGTAATCAGATCGTGCTCCCAGACCTGGTGGTTGATAAGGATAATTACTCAGTAACCTATGAAGGAAACCTTATCGAACTGCCACCTAAGGAACTTGAAGTACTATACTTCTTGGCAAGTCACCCCAAACAAGTATTTACCCGTGAGCAGCTACTTGATAAGATTTGGGGCTATGATTTTGTAGGCGATACACGAACTGTTGATGTCCATATTAAACGACTAAGAGACAAATTTGAAGGTGATCATCCATGGAGTATAAAAACCGTTTGGGGCGTTGGTTACAAATTCGAAAGTTAAGCAAAAAAAGACAATCGTTTTTCCCAACACTTTTTAGCAAGTTATTTACAGTGTATATCAGTATTTTGATTGGGCTACTGATTTTTATTCTTGTGGTGTTTTCTAATGCTTTTCAATCTTATTTTGTAGAGTATACAGAGAATCTGATGATCAATCAGGCAGAGATGATTGCGATGGAGTATCAAAAGCTAGGTGAGTTCAGAGAACCCATGGACGCTGTAAGAGATCGTATCTTTTTCAAACTTGAGATTCTAGCAAGCTATCTGGATGCGACTACATGGGTGATTGATAACCATAATAATATGTTGGTGGTATCGCCCAAGAGTACATTGAGCAGAAAGATCCCACAGCAGCAAGCCATAGCCGATGTTTTTGAAGGCAATATTGTGCGTAACCAATCGGGGTTTGAACAGTACTTTTCAACCCCAGTACTGACAGTAGGTTACCCAATAGAGATTGGGGGCAAAGTACAATATGCGATTTTCATTCATACGCCTATGCCACAGATCCTAAAGACTATTGAAGAGGTAAGGGTCATTATTATCAAGGTTGTTGGTGTGACCTCTTTACTCACCTTTTTCTTAATTTATTTTATCTCACGACAGATCACCAAGCCACTCAAAGAGATGAACCAAGTGGCCAAGCAAATTGCAGGTGGTGATTTTGATAAGAGGATTTCTCTTGAAGGGACGGATGAAGTTGGTGAGTTGGCAGCATCCCTCAACTATATGGCCAAAGAACTGGACAAGATCGAAGAGAACCGTAAGGCTTTTATCGCCAACGTCTCGCATGACCTGAGGTCACCGATTACCTCGATACAGGGGTTTGTCACAGCCATATTAGATGGAACCATTCCTCAAGAAAATCAAGAGAAGTATTTGCATATCGTGCTCAATGAATGTCAAAGACTCATCAAGATGGCAAATGGAATCCTAGAGCTCAACAAGATGGAAGAAGGCAAGATGCCGCTGAAGAAAATGGAGTTTGATCTTCATGAGATGATCAAAGACCTACTTGATAACTTTGAGACTGTGACAACGGAGAAATCTCTCGCCGTAGATCTCATTTTAGAAAATAAACAACAGCTTGTTTTTGCAGATCCTGATAAAATCGTGCGTGTTGTTCAAAATTTGTTTGATAATAGTTTCAAATTTGTCAATGAAAAAGGCACTATACAGATTGAAACAAAGGTGAAACAGCAGAAAGTATGGGTTTATATTCGCAATAGTGGACCACCTATTTCTGAGGAGGATCAACACCATATATGGGATCGTTTCTACAAGTCAGATCGTTCTCGTGGCAAGGATAAGAAGGGGATGGGGATTGGTCTGGTTATTGTAAAAGAGATTATGAAACAGCACGGAGAAGCTATTGGTGTCACATCCAAAGAGGGTGAGATGGTATGTTTTTATTTTTCCCTTCCAACCGCATAAATGTTCAAAATAATACATGCTTCTTTTACAATCAAGACATATATTATTCAAAAAGTCGCGCTATACTATGAACATCAAAACGAAGTTGAAACGGAGGAAAGAACATATGAGTGATTCAATGAACCAAGACAATCAAAACTTTAACGCAAATGAAAGTGAAAATATAAGAGTAGGCAATCCTAACGAGCCGATGCCGCCTGTGATTGATGTAATCCCTACGCATCAAAATACTTACTACCATGAGACAATCAAAAATGATAAGAAAAGCAAAAGCACGGGCTCTCTTAAGAAGTTTGTGATAGGCACATTGATTGTAAGTATTGCAGGAGGGGCATCAATTGGTGCAGGATTTGGTATTGTATCACCAATGGCGCAGAGCTATTTTGGGAATACTGGGCAGAAGACCAATGAAAAGTCAGTCAATGATGCGTATTTCAATCAAGTGAGTGTGGCACCCCTATCAGCAAATAGTACCATTGCAGATATTGCAGATCGTGTAGGTCCATCTGTTGTTTCTATCAAAAACAATCGTACAGTAGCCACATGGGCGGGAGAATTCAATGAGTCGGGGCTAGGATCAGGAGTGATCTTCCATGAAGATGATCAGAAAATCTACATTATCTCAAATGCCCATGTAGTTGATGGTGCATCGAACCTGATCGTGACATTTTTAGGAAACACCAAAGTGCCAGCTACTATTATTGGATCTGATAGTGTAACAGATATTGCAGTACTTGCAGTAGAGAAGACAGAGATTCCACCAGAGCAACTGGCAGAGATCAAACCAGCCGTTCTAGGTGATAGCCAAAATCTACGCGTTGGAGACCTGGCAGTGGCCATCGGAAACCCTGTAGAAGAAGCATTTAACAATACAGTAACAGTCGGTGTCATTAGCGCACTAGATCGCGAGGTCCAATTGACCGATAAGACCATGAAGTTGATCCAGACAGATGCGGCCATCAATCCTGGTAATAGTGGTGGTGCACTCGTAGGGCCAAATGGTGAAGTGATAGGGATCAATACAATCAAGCTTGTGGATAGTCAAATTGAAGGGATGGGATTTGCGATACCAATCAACGATGTGAAGCCTATTGTATCTGAGCTGATGGAGAAGGGACGTATCTCACGACCTAGCCTTGGAATCAAAGGATACGATATGACAGAATCACTGGGAATCTATGATATTCCAGTAGGAGTGATGGTTGTAGAGGTGGTACCTGGTAGCAGTGCGGAACTTGCGGGGTTACAACCAAAAGACATTATTCTTGAGTTTGAGGGGCAAAAGATCAGTACAATGGAAGAACTTAAGGGCTTACTCATCAAAAAACAAGTAGGCGATACCATATCACTCAAACTTGTAAGAGGCAACGTGAAACATACCGTTCAAGTGAAATTACAAGAAATGCCAAGTGCAACAACAACGCAAGGTTAAGTTAATTATTAAAAGCACGCTTTTATCCGTTGAAAAAAGCGTGCTTTTTTGTTACTATAAAAGGAAGAATCAGTTAAAACATAAATAGGGAGCGATAAAATGACCTATATTTCAGAGCTTAGAGCAGATACTCCTGTCAAAGGGAATTTTTTATGTAAGTACAAACAAATGCTTAAGAATAAAAGTGGAAAAGAGTATTATACGCTGAAACTCCAAGATCGTACAGGCGTAATTGACAGTAAGATTTGGGCAGTACACCCAGGCATCTCACCTTTTCAAGTAGATGATGTGGTCTATGTAGAAGGTGATGTGATCTCTTATCAAGACAACCTTCAGCTCAATGTGAACAAGATTCATCCATTGGCGCCAGGTAACTATGATCTTAAAGCGTTCTTGCCACATACGGCAAAGGATCTTGAACTTCTTCAAAAGCAATTGATGGCTATGATTGATGAGATGAATAATCCTTATATCAAGCAGCTTGTAGAGACTATTTTTTACGATGAGGTGATCTATGAGCGCTTTATCAACCACGGTGCAGCCAAGGCGGTACATCATGCCTATCTAGGTGGGCTGATCGATCATAGTATCACAGTTGCACAGATTGGGGCCTATATGAGCACGCTGTATCAAGGGGTGAATAAGGACTTGGTTGTAGCAGGATGCCTGCTCCATGACATTGGTAAACTCTATGAACTTTCTACATTCCCATCCAATGACTATACGGATGAAGGGCAACTACTCGGCCACTTGATGATTGGTGCTGAAAAAGTACATGATGTAGCATGTAGCATACCTGATTTTCCAAAAGAGATCGAGATGCTCCTGAAGCATATTATTCTCTCACATCATGGTGAATATGAGTATGGCTCTCCAAAGCGCCCAAAGTGTATGGAGGCAATGATCGTTCACTTAGCAGACAATGCAGATGCGAAAGTCAAGATGATGGAGGAAATGATTCAAAACACACAGGGAGAAGAGGCTTATGTAGGGTATCATAAGATCCTTACACGTAATATTCGCAAATCCAACTTATGAAAAACAAAGAACGTATATCCGCAAATGAGATTAATAGGTTTAGCTATTGCCCCTACCAATGGTATTACAAACGTACCTATGGTAATGCAGAGCTGACCAAGCGCTATAAAGCTTTGAAGCTAGATACAAGCCAACATGAATCCTTTTATACTAAAGGAACCAAACACCACACATTTTATTATCACAAGTACAAATGCGTGCGCATCTTACAGATTGGGCTAGGGATACTGCTAGTAGGGTATATTATGAAGATGGTGATGGGAGGATGACGTACGTACAGCTTGCGGTGGTCATAGGGGTGGGCCTATGTATCCTGATTGGGCTCAGACCAACTATTCGCTGTAAGCATAAGGCTGTTACGGGTATGGCATGGGGAAGGATGATTTATTCTGATGAAAAAGGTGGCAAACTTTTGGTCAGTAGCAGCTATGGGATTCAAGGTAAGCCAGATTTCATCTTCAAATCACTCTTTTCACGGCGACTAACCCCCTTTGAGATCAAGAGTGGGCAGTGCAAAGATAACTATCCCCATGAAGGGGATCTGATGCAACTGGTTGCCTACTTTGTGATTATTGAAGAAGTCTATGGCAAAAAACCTGCTTATGGGAAGTTGGTTTATCAAAATAAAACGTTTACTGTGCGCAATACCCTGTCTTTGAGGATGCAGTTGAAGCAGACACTCAGGCAGATGCGTCACATGCTAGAAGGACGACGCGGTTTGGATCCGGAACCTTCTTATATCAAATGTCGAAATTGTGTGTGTCATCACACAGTTTGTGAATGGGAGGAGTCAAACCATGATGGATAAAAAAAGATATCAGTGCCGCTTACTCGATCACTTGATCCAAAGAGGCATTGCTGATGAGGTAAACAATGTGGATGAAGAGGCATTAGCGCGTGCGATCCAGACACTATTAGAAGACGAAGACACTCAAAATTTACACTAGGAAGGTATCATATGACACCAGTAGAAAAAAATCAGATTTACACAATGGAAATAATCGATATAGGATCAGACGGAGCGGGCATTGGCAAGATCAATGACTTCACTGTATTTGTCCCAGGGGCAGTGACTGGAGATCAGGTAAGTGTCAAGATTCTTAAAGTCAAAAAACACTTTGGATTTGGAAAGATAGAAGAGATTGTTAGTCCATCTGTGCAACGTACAGAGCCGGCATGTGGCATTGCACACCAGTGTGGTGGTTGCCAGCTCCAGCATATGAGCTACGAAGCACAGCTTGCATGGAAGACCAAGAAAGTCAAAGATGCACTAGAACGTATAGGTGGCCTCAAAGGGATTGAGGTGCAGCCTGCACTCGGGATGGAGACACCTTGGGCATACCGTAATAAAGCACAATATCCAATTCGTATGGAGAATGGCCAGATTAAGATTGGATTCTTCGCAAGTCGTAGTCATCGTGTTGTGGCATCAGATACTTGTGAGATCCAAGATCCACGTAATACGCAGATCTTAGGTATCCTACGTGATTTCTTGGTGGATCATCAGATCACTATCTATGATGAAGATAAGCACGAAGGACTTGTGAGACATGTACTCATCAAGACAGGCTTCTTTACAGGTGAGATTATGGTATGTCTCGTGATCAATGGGCAGACATTACCGCATCAAGAGGCGTTGGTGGCGGCGCTCTCTGCAGTTGAAGGGATGACGAGTATTGTACTGAGCCATAACACAGCGCGCACCAATGTCATCTTGGGGTATGATACCACTGTTATTTATGGAGAGGATGCAATCGTAGATACTATTGGTGACTTGAAGTTCAAGATCTCACCATTAGCATTCTTCCAAGTGAATCCTTATCAGACAAAAGTGCTTTATGACAAAGCACTGGAGTATGCAGACCTTCAGGGGACTGAGACTGTATGGGATGCTTACTGCGGGATAGGTACGATTTCCCTGTTCTTAGCACAAAAAGCAAAGCATGTCTATGGTGTAGAGATCGTTGAAGAGGCAATTGTCAATGCTAGGGAAAATGCGAAACTTAACCATATGGACAATACAACTTTCTATGCGGGTAAAGCAGAGGAAGTGATTCCAGCACTCTACGAAGAGCAAGGCATCAATGCAGATACGATTGTTGTGGATCCACCACGCAAAGGCTGCGATCAAGCCCTATTAGAAACACTTATCAAGATGGGACCAAACAAAATCGTGTACGTATCATGTGATCCTGCAACACTTGCACGTGACCTCGCCTACCTCACACAAAATGGGTATAAGGTGGAGGCGGTACAACCTGTTGATATGTTCCCGCACACGACCCACGTGGAGTGCTGTGTGTCGTTAAAAAAAATTAAATAAAAAATTAGTTAGTAAATGAAGGGATGGTAAAGCGATAGTGGATTGTTACTTTGCCATCTTTGTCAATCACGATCTGATTAACGAATTGTTGAAGGATTTCAAGTGTAAGTTCCGTAATGGTGCCGAAACTTGAAATCTTTTTTATTTCCCTTAAATAATTATCTTTACTGAGCCCAGAAAGTGATTTTTCATATTCAAGTAATTGCTCTTTGAGAGTTTGAACTTGAGAACTGATACCTTGTGTGAAAGATTGGTATTCTTCTTTAGTAATCACATCATTTATGAGGTGTGAAAGAGCTTTATTCTTTTGTTCATTCAACTTTTCAATCTCTGCATGGCAAGACTCCAT
>JBOFIR010000238.1:0-15939 GCA_051650265.1 Cellulosilyticaceae bacterium | reverse complement strand
ACTTATCACTAATATCCCTAATATAGTATGTATACCATAACTGATAGGAATAGCTCTTATTAAATACAAACTCAGTGCTAATATAGATCCTGCTATCAAAAGATTCTTTTTTACTACCCTAGTCTTTGAAAAAGCATATACTCCAAATATGACAATAAATCCTTCTGGAATAGCCCTTAACAAAAATTCAATCATCGATAAATTTAATTTAATCATCTAACTTCTCTCCTTATATTTGGGCTCTTTTCATCTCTCTCCCTTTAGTGGATGCTGCTCTTAACCCCTGATAAACGATTATGAACGGTAGTACTCTAATCAATACATCCCCTATACTCAATACACTATACCCAATATCAAAGATATCTGTTAACCCTTTCAAACGTGTTGCCTCATTGCCCAGTACATGTAGCTGATCTGCTACACCAAATGCTTCCATCTTCACATAACCTGTCAGCCTGGATAACGTTGGATAAACTGGCATCTGACCATTATTTACAGCAATCGCCAAGTCATTGCACCACCCACCTAGGAGCACACAAGCTGAACCGAGTATAGCGTAGCTATAGAGTTCATACCTAAACACAATAAATAGCGTTGAACATAAATAAACACTTTTAAAAATTGTTGCATACTGGATCAACCCATAGTTGTCCGTAAAAATACTAAGTTGAATTCCCCAATATAATAATTCACACGCTAGTAATGGGTAGAAGGCCTTTTCTTTCCAAATCTTATCAATTTGATACCCTCTCTTATAACTTAATAGAATGGCTAATAGTATTGTCTCTATCATGGCTTCACCTTTTAAACTTTAGTATATAGTTTTATTTTACACATATTTTAAAATATATCAATTATTATGTGGAAATTAATCTAAAAAATATTCATTTTTCCTCGTCAACTTATGTCATTTAAAAGGATTTTAACATTTTTAACAGTATATCTAATCAGTAAGCTTTAAAAACATGCAAAAAAGCAATCTTTAACTGACCGGTTAAAGATTGCTTTTTAATTCTAAAATATACTTGGCTGCTTTTTCCCTTCTATGCTTAGGATAAAGTCAAGAAGAATAAATAGCCTAAAATTGTAATAATACTACCACCTGTATAAACCAAGCGTTTTACACCTTCATTCATACCTTTTTCTTGTCTCTTAAGACCAATGATTGCTGTAAACATCAGTGTACTCACTGCGCCAAAGAATACCAAGTTACATGATTGAAGATCCCTTGTATACACGCTACCTGCTCTATAAGTCACATCTGCTAATACAAGAATGAATAGGTTGAATAGATTACTTCCTAGAATATTTCCTAAAGTCGCATTAAAGTTACCCATTTTTGCTAATGAAATTGAAGAAGTCACTTCTGGAAGAGATGTTGCAATACCAAGGAATAGTGCCCCAGCTAAAGTCATCCCTAAGTTAAGCTCTACTGCAATCATATCTGTTACAAATGTGATCCCAATACTTGCCGCTACTAGAAGTACACTGAGTAGTCCAAAACGTACAAAGAGCTGCTTTGTTGTCAGATCAGTATGTACTTCTTCTGATTCTTCGGTTTCCTCATTTTCATCACCAGCCATTTTCTTAACACAGCCTACATAGATCACCATGATAATGAGTGAAATCATGCTTACTCCTACGATACTAAAGTCTTTGCCAAATAACACTGGTAATGTGAGTAGTGCATAAATCACAACTAACCATCTGACAACAATTGTATGACTTTGTGCTATATATGCCTTATTAAAGCTACGGCTCATCACAATAATAATAATTGCAAGAATTGTGATATTAAAGAGGTTACTTCCTAAAATATTTCCCAGGACAAGTTCAGGCTTTCCTAAAAACACCGTTGAAGATAGGCTTGTGAAAAGCTCTGGTAAACTTGTTACAGCTGCTAACATAACCCCGCCAATAAACGCTCCTGAAATATCTGTTGTCTTATCGATCAAGTCCACGTAATAAGATAAACGAATGGATACTGCGACCACGATCACTGCAAGTAATAGATATGCTACATAAATCATAATTCATCTCCTTTGAGTTGTTTTTTGTGCATCTGTCCCCTTTTTGAAGGCCGAAAAAAGGCGAGACTTATACACCCTCTCTTAGATGTATAAGTCTCGCCATTTAAGGTTAAACCAGAATTAAATTCATGATGTTGACTTAACCACATAGTTACTATGCCGACTACTCCCTTATGGAATACGTATGCTTTTCTCGTGCAATTATAGCATAAGGGAGCCTGCCTGACAACTCTATTTCTAGTTTTATTTTTTCTTGATGTATTTACGTGTGTCAATCGCTACAGCAATGACAATGATCAACCCTTTGATAATGTATTGGATATAAGGACTGATATCCACATAGTTCAGTCCATAGTTGATGACCTGGAACATCAGCACCCCTGCCACAACCCCTGCCACAGACCCTACTCCACCATTAAAAGATACCCCCCCAACGACACAGGCTGCAATGGCATCTAGCTCATAGCCATTCCCAATATTGTTGGTTGCACTCCCCGTACGGGCTACTTCGAGTGACCCTGCAAAACCATAGAGAATACCAGCTATCATAGATACAAGTACGATGGTACGTACCACATTGACCCCGGATACAGTGGCTGCTTCTTCATTACCACCTACTGCAAACATATTTTTCCCAAGCTTCGTCTTATTCCAGATAAACCAAATTACCCCTACAGTAATCGCTGCATAGATTACAAGGTAAGGAATTTGAATAGGTCCTAGGTTGAGACTTCCTTGTGCAAAACGCTTGAAGTTTTCATCTAAGTTTGCAATAGGTGAGCCCCCTATCCTATCATAGTAAAGGGATGCTGCGCCATAGATAATGAGCTGCATACTAAGTGTCACAATAAAAGCTGTTACCTTAAACTTGGCAATAATATAACCATTAACTGTGGATGCCAGTGCCGTCAGGAAGATCGCGAGCAAGATTGGCAGCCATATAGGTAGCTGCGCCATATCTGGGTAGATGCGTCTGACATAGTCTGGCGTCTGCAAAAGTGAAGCACTAACCACCGCAGCCATACCGACCATACGCCCTACAGAAAGGTCTGTTCCTGCAAGTACCAATAGCCCCGCAACACCGAGTGCCAAAATCACACGAGTAGATGCTTGTGTAATGATAAACTGAAAGTTCTGCCAGGATAAGAAAGAGCTATCCATTGATATAACTACTGCAACTACTAGCAGTAATACCACGTAGATGGCATTATTAATAATAAACTCAGCAATGTGTTTTTTATCCCATTTTCTTTTTACATTCTCATTCATGGTGATTCCCCCTATAAATACTTGGCTGCAAGCCTAAGAATTTCCTCTTGACTAGTTTCCTTGGTCTCCACAATCCCTGCCACACGCCCATTACTCATGACGAGAATACGGTCCGTGATTCCAAGAAGTTCTGGCATTTCTGAGGAAATCATAATAATACCTTTGTCTTTATTTGCAAGATCGATAATCAGCTGATAGATTTCATATTTGGCCCCAACATCTATTCCCCGAGTCGGCTCATCCAGCATAAGGATCTCTGGTTCATTGAGCAACCACCTTCCTAGTATCACTTTTTGTTGGTTCCCACCTGAAAGTGAGCGAATCTTCTCTCTCTGCGAAGGCGTCTTGACCTTCATACTTTGAATCACCCAGTCAGTATCTTCTTTTATCTGTCTATCATGAATTACCCCCAACCTATTGGTATAGCGTGGTAACTTTGCAATCATTGCATTAAAGCGCACATCCAATACATCAAAAATACCTGTCTTTCGCCTTTCTTCTGTTAACAATGCAAACCCATTAGAAATGGCCTCCTGAGGATGCTTATTCTGAATTTCTTTCCCATGAAGAAGGATTTGTCCCGACTCTTTCTTCCTCACGCCAAAAAGTGTCTCCACAATTTCTGTACGCTTGGAGCCCATCAGACCTGCTATCCCCAAGATCTCACCTTTCCTGAGTTCAAAAGAAACCTCTTCTATGGTTGGTTTATATGTAGCCGTCAGATTCTTGACTTCCAAGATCGTATCAGTAGGCTCATTTGTCTTTGGTGGAAAACGATGGGTGAGGTCTCGCCCAACCATCAGATTGATAATCTTATCTGTGGTCAACTCACTCGAAGGGTGAGTAGCTACCCATTGGCCATCCCGCATAATCGTTACTTCATCACAGATCTTCAGGATCTCCTCCATCTTGTGAGAGATATACACAATCCCACATCCCTGCGCTTTGAGCTGATTGATAATCCTAAAAAGATGGGCAACTTCTTTTTCTGTCAGTGAAGAAGTAGGCTCATCCATTACAATAATTTTTGCATCATAGGATACGGCTTTTGCAATCTCGATCATCTGACACTGTGAAACAGAGAGATGGCTCACCTTTTCCCTTGGATCAATCTGAATCTCTAGTTGATCAAATATTGCCTTTGTTTTTTCATACATTTCTTTTTCATCCACCCATAAGTAGCGCCTTGGAAACCGCCCTAACCAGATGTTATCCATCACACGCGTCTGACTCACTTGATTGAGCTCCTGGTGAACCATCGAGACGCCGTGCTCTAATGCTTGCTTTGGATTATGAAAATTAACCTTCTCGCCACTTACATAGATCTCACCACTATTTTCAATATAGATTCCAAATAGACACTTCATCAGCGTGGATTTTCCTGCACCATTTTCACCCATAAGTGCATGGACACTGCCTGGCCTAAGTTTGAGATTGGCACCATCTAGTGCCTTTACTCCAGGGAATTCTTTGCAGATCTCATTCATTTCTAGTAGATAAGTTACCTCTGCCATCACTTTTCTCACCACTCTTTACTCTAGGTATTAGTATGCAGATAGCCCCAGGGGAGGTAAGCTATCTGCATCAAACAATCGCTATTTGCTACTTATTTGCTGATTCCGTACGCTTCTTCAGCTACAGCAATATTGTCTTTTGTAATCGCAACGTATGGTACACGAACTGCCAATGTATCATCAAGTTGCCAGCTTGTGCCTTCAAGCACATCTTTACCCAATGCCGCATTGATTGCAAGTTCTACAGTTGCTTTACCTTGGTTAAGTGGGTCATTGAGTACTGTTCCAAGCATCTTGCCTTGTTTGATGAGTTCAAGTGCTTCCGGAATCGCGTCTACACCTACAACTGGCATTGTCTTATCCCCTTGGAAGTATCCAGCTGCATTGAGCGCTTCTACTGCACCAAGTGCCATCCCATCATTATTACAAATAACCATTTCAATCTTATCTCCGTGTGCTGCAAGCCATGTTTCCATCAGCTCTTTCCCTTTGGTTGCATCCCACATACCTGTTTGTTTTGCAAGCTCTTCTGTCTTGATGCCTGCAGCTTCTACAGTTGCTACAGACTCTTTTGTCCTCGCCTCAGCATCTGGATGCCCAGGTTCGCCCATCAGCATTACATATTGCATCACACCATCACCATTTTTGTCCCAACCAGCATTGGCTTTCCATGCATCTGAAATGAGCTCACCTTGGATAATGCCAGACTCAGCTGAATTGGTCCCAACATACCATGCTTTATCATAGCCGACTGCATTGGTGCCATCTGGATACTCTTTATTGAAGAATACAACCGGAATCCCTGCCGCTTTAGCTTTCTCTGCAATTGTTGGTGCTGCACCCGGGTCTACAAGGTTGATAGCAAGTGCTTTCACACCTTTTGCGATCATAGCATCCACTTGATCATTTTGTTTCGCCTGATCGTTTTGGGAGTCATTCATGATCAGTTTTGCCTTACCGTCTGCAGCCTTTTCTACAGCGCCACGTGTAAATGTCATGAAGTTATCATCATATTTATAGATAGTTACTCCAATTGTTGGCAGATCTCCTGAAGCACTATCCCCTGCAGGCGCAGATGTTGTTGTACTACTATTGCCACATCCTACGAATCCAATCGCCATACAACCGACCAATAAAACACCTAGCATTTTTTTCATTTTCATTATAACTTCCCCCTCTTTCTCCACCCAGCTTGATGTATTTTTACTCTTCAGCTGGCTTATAAGACTATTTTACTCGTAAGTTTTCACAATTTTAATACTATTTTTTATGTTTGAAGGTTCAATTTTCACCAACAAAATAGTACCTAGAAGACATCCTCGTCTTCTAGGTACTATTTTTTAAGATTGATCGTATGATTTTTTACAGTTCCTAGATTTTCACTTGTGACCTTACCATGTCTTACCCAAAAGTAACGGTCACTACGTGTCACACTTTCACCTATCTCCTGTGCTGGCAACCCTAGAAGCTCTGCAATCTGTCGTACGATACAGCTTGCCTGTGCTTCCCAATCATTGTAGACTGTCCCCAGCATCTTGCCACTTTCTATAGCCGCCACAGCCCCACTAATTCCATCCACCCCTAGAATTGGCATCCACTTACCCTTTGTGAAATACCCCTTTTCTTCCAGTAGACTCATAGCTCCTAGTGCCATGGCATCATTGTTAGCAAGCACTACTTCGATTTGTTCACCAAACTGCTCATACCACTGTGCCATCTTAGCCTTACCCATGTCTTCACGCCACACCCCAGTATCTGTAGCGAGATTTTCCATCACATAGCCCCGTTCTTCTAGTACGCGGATACAGTGATAGGTACGTAAGATGGCATCCTGATGGCCATATTCTCCCTCTAACATTACATATTGAATCTTGCCATCTTGATTGGTGTCTACCTTTAACCCATTATCTAGTGCATCTGCCAAAATCTCACCTTGAATGGCACCTGCTTCTTCTGCCTTGGACCCTACATAATAGACTTTATCCCACTTCTGCATATCCTGCGGTACAGGCTCTCGGTTATAAAAGATGATGGGGACATCGGCCTTTTTTGCCCGATCAATCAGTGTTGCTGCATCGGCACGGTCTACGCTATTAATGACCAAGAGATCTACACCATTTGCAATCATTGTATCCACTTGCTCATTTTGGAGTTTTTGATCATGCATGCTATCTGCAACTTCATAGGTAAGGCTACATCCACTTGCTACTTTGAGTATCTCAAGATCACGTCTGATACTCTCTTTTGTGTTATGTATAAATGCATCTTCGCTATCATAGATGGTAATACCTACTTTGAATTCTTCTGGTGTATCCTTGGGTCTTAGCGCCACAACACCTGTTATAAGTCCAAGTCCAACCAATAATGTGCTTCCTAATATCCCATATAGCCTCTTGCTCTTTTGCTGCATCTTTTCCCCTCCTTTAAGCATATTGCAATGGTATTCTAATCCGTAGTGTTGTTCCTTCTTCGATTTCACTTTCTACTGTAATCCCATATTGGTCCCCATAGTAAAGCTTGATCCGCTTATGCACATTGCGCGACCCTACCCCAGATCCTTTGGAGTGTATCTCATAGGATTCATCTAATAATTTCACGCATGTCTCTTCATTCATCCCTACCCCATTGTCCTTCACCATCAGATACAGATCTTCCCCTTCTTGCCACGCCCTAATTTGAACAAGCCCCGGATGATGAATATACTCAATCCCATGATACAGCGCATTTTCAATAAGGGGCTGCAAGATGAGTTTAAGGCATTTTGCCTCCATCACACATTCATCAGCTTCAAGGGTATACTCAAACTTATTTTTGTACCGGATCTTTTGAATAGTGAGGTAATTTCTTGCATGTTCAAGTTCCTGCCTTACTGTAATCATTGTCTTGCCACTACTAATGCCTATTCTAAAAAAACGAGATAAGGCTGTGATCATTCGTGTTGCCTCTTCCACCCGCTCATCTTCTACCAACCAGATGATCGAATCCAGTGTATTGTATAAGAAGTGCGGATTAATCTGGGATTGTAACACCTCTAGTTCCTTCTTCCGCTTGCTATCTTGTTCCCGAACAATCTCATCCATGAGTGCACGTATCCGCTCTACCATCTTATTGAAGGTCTTAGAGAGCTCAGACACAATGTACTCTCCCCCTTCATCTAGGCGACTATCGAAATCTCCTGCTTCCACACACTTCATAGATTTTTGGAGGCGATACAGCGGTGCAGCGAGCCTTGAAGAAATAAAAAGTGTGCCACCGACACAAAGCATCAGACCAATCATGAGAATCAGGATAAAAAAGTCCTTGGTATTGGCAAAATCAAACACTAACTTATCCAAGTCCCAGACCCCAACAATACGCCATCCTGTATACCCTGCAATCTTCGTGGTAATAATCTGTTTGCTTCTTTTGTTCACAACAACCCCTTCTTGCAAGTTATTAATCTGCTCCTGATTGTTGTGGCGGGTCACATCCGTCTCATTACCATACACCACGTCCCCATTGGGCGCGATAATATAAACCTGACCTGTCCCCCCCTCTAAGATTGGTGCACAGATCTTTTCGATTCCAGTAAGGTTCATATCAACAAGCAGTACGCCCTGTATGATATTGCCATCTTCATTGAGTGATACCACACGGCTTAGAGATACAACGAGCGGATCATTCTCCCTAAAGATGAGTTGCCTATGAGGACTTGAAAAATGGACATTCTCCGGTGTCTCTATGGCATTTTGAAACCAACTCTCCTTCGTGACATCCCTAGAGGGATCTACTTGTAGATACCTACTCGCTGCAATCAGTTCCCCACTCCCTTTAAAAATAGCAAGATTTGCAATATTATTGTTGGCCGTTGCAATCAGATTCATTTGTCCCCAAAAGTTATTGTCTGTGATATTTTGATTTTTAATAATCTTATAATAGATAGTATTGGAAATATCCATCATATTACGCGTATACGTATCAATGCTATACTTCACCTGGGTGGTCAATTGATCTACTGACTGACTGGCATAGTCTGTAGCTGTATCATTGAACTTTCGATACAATGTCATCCCTGTAAAGAGCATGATGATTGCCATAATCAGTGAAAAACAAGTAACCATCAATACCTTGATGCTCTTAAACCTTTCCATGGCGATACTCCGTTGGTGCAATTCCTGTTGTTTTCTTGAAGACATAGCTAAAATAATGCCCTTCTGGATAGCCTACGCTGCTTCCTATCTCTATCGCTTTTTTATCTGTAGTACGCAGAAGTTCCTTTGCCCGCTCAATCCTCACCTGAGTCAAGTAGGTAGAGAAGGTGGTCTGCATCTCCTTTTTGAATAATGCTGAAAAGTACGTGGTAGAAATATGTAATGTTTGGCACACCACTTCAGCACTAATATCTTCCTCCATATAATGTGTATGAATATATGCAAGTGCCTGCTCAATTAGCTCATTTTTACACGTTGCACGCTTAGTCCCTAGCACCTCTACCATACCCAGGCATACCTGCGTGAGCCAACCGCTAATTGCTTCTTTGGTATGGAGTTTACTGAGCATGCCAAAGAAATTCATCTCTTGTGGCAAGATCTTGCCCATATCTACCTCCATACTATGCCCAAGTCGCATCATACTTGCAAAAATTCCAACAATATAGATTTGATAATCCCTCAAACTCACCCGATTGCCTTCAAGCCGCCCTAGCATCTGATCAATCACTTGGATGACCTCATCGGTTCTCCCTACTTTGATGGCGGTAAGCAGTACTCGCTCCTCCTCTTCTTCCACCAGTAACCCACTACCACTTTCAGGTTCCACATCCTCAATATAAATCAGCTTATTCTTACCCACAGTGATGGAATAAGCCAATGCACCAACTGCAGCTGCATAGCTTTTGTAAAGCATACGCCAATCTGTACAGCGATTGCCGATCCCTATGGTCACAGTCGTTCCAAGGTATTTGCTTGCAGCACGTCTCATCTGCTCAAGTCCCCTATACAGCCTCATACTTGACTTAGGGTATTCTCCCTCACCTAAAGGCGTGATGAGTATCATCTCAAGTTTGCCCATAAAGAACACCCCTAGCTGCTCTTCTCTTGTAATCTCTTCACAGATATTAAAGAGTGCCAATTTCAATAAACTTTCGTTCTTAATTGCACTCACATCCTCTTCTTTGGCATACTCGTCTCTCCGTACACTCACCACACCTAATGCCTCACTATTTAGTACCAATCCTAGCTCATCAAGTGACGTCTTGATCTCTTCTAACGGAATATACTCTTCGATCCATCTATTGAGAAAGCGTTCTTTCAAAAGAGGCAAACTCTTTTTATAATTTTGCCTCAATAGGTCCACATTCTGTTTGGAGGCAATCTCATCATCGAGTTTAGCTTTGACCTCTCTTAGAAGTTCATGCATCTCATAGGAATTGATAGGCTTGAGAATATAGCGCATCACACCCAACTTAAGTGCTTCTCTTGCGTATTCAAAATCATCAAATCCAGAAAGAATAATCACCTTTGTGGTTGGATACCGATCATGTATGTTCTCTGCTAATCGGATCCCATCCATAAAAGGCATCTTGATATCAGTGACGACGACATCAGGTGTATAGCGTTCAATTTGATCCAAAGCCTCTACTCCATTTTCTGCTTCACCCACAACTTCAAAACCTAACTCTTGCCACTTGATTCTTCTGATGATCCCCCTTCGAATCTCTTCTTCATCATCTACCAATAGTATCTTGTATTGTCTCATGTACCTCTCCCACCTAACACTTGTATCTTCCCTAAATTATATCATATTGCATATTATTTTATATAATATTTTAAAAACTTTATACATTATTCAATAATTTTATATCTTTACCCCCAACCAAAAGAAGGATGCCTCTTGGCATCCTTCTAATCAGCAAACATAAGCCCCTCAAACACTTCATAACTCCACTTCACACCAGAGGTAGTCTCAACACCCATATTCTCTACAAGATGGATCCACCCTATATGACCTGCTTCATCTTGAATTTGGCACCAAGTCTTATCATCTGTTAACAGAAGCTTTGCCTTTTGCCCTGCCCTCAAAACAGTAGCGGGTTGCCCTTGTAATTTTGGCACTTCATAAATTTGCAGGTCCATCAGAAGTGTAACCTCTGTCCCCATCATATAGTACACTTTTGGCTGCATCTCAAGCTTACCTTTGTCATCTAGTTGATACAGTTCATCTCGATACCACGTTTGTAGGGCATTGCCCCTTGTATAGGTATGTACTGTACCATCCCCTGGGATCAGCATCTGATAGGTCTTATCTAGCTGAACGGGTTTAATCGTACCTTCTGTACTTCCTATGCAGGAAACTTTGCCAGCTTGATAGCGATAAAAGGATGTGCCATAATCGCTGCTACACCAATCACCACCGATGGCAATCTCTTTGACCTTATCCTTTTGACTCATGTCTACCACATAGGCATTCACATCACTACCCATCCAAGGCTCCTCTAGTGTCATCTGACGGTCATTAATCTTAAGGGCCAAATGATAGACCCCCTGATCCATATCATAAGTTGCCAAGAGTACAATCTTTTCTTTCTTACCATCCCCATCTAGATCTTCATAAAACACCTGCTTTTGGGTGTCTTTGGCAACCTGCATAGGGGCTGCGCTGATGATCACTGGCCTCTTGGACACCATATTTTCTTGACCTGCAAATACTAGCCCTCCTGGTATCATCGTGAGGATCACCACATCGCTTAGCCATTTATTTTTTCTCATCTTAATCCCTCCCCTTTGCAGACTGTAGTCGCTTTTGCGCACCTTTACTGCAATATATGATGAGACATTCTATCGCTATACGTGTTTAGTCTGCTTGTTACCCATTTGTAAAGAAGCTACTTACATACGCCTTGGCGGAGTATCACAATCTCACAAGCTGTGGTCTGTGGTGGAATTGATGCTGTTTGAAAAGCAGCACGTGAAACTTTTACAATCATCCCTTTTTGAAGATCTGCTAGTGTATAGATTTTCTTTTCTTTTTGATGGGTAATCACGGTTTGATCACTCACATTTAGTATAATATAGTTTTCCATCGTATCTTTGAGTCCTTTTGGCAGCACAGTCACACGGCTCAGCTTGGTATCCACTTCTATGATTTTTGCTCTTGGAATCACAAGGCACTCCTGTCCCCCTGGCACTTGCTTTTGCAAACACGTTTGCCCTACGCTACACCTCTGGCAACCTTCACTTCCATAGACCTGCATACCCGTTACACCTAGTAGTAATGCCCCCACCACAAATAGACTTTTTCCCATCCACTGCTCTTTTTTCATCTGATATCCTCCTTAGACTCTGTGTCTGATGACACTTTGTTTTTTCTAATTTCTACGGTATCAGTTTCTTTCATCCACAGCATTTTTATACCCAATATACGTCACATAGAAGTATCCCCCATAAATCACAACAAGGAGTGCCACCGTCCCTAGTGCACCACCTACTACATCCGGTTTACCATACAAGATGATATAGTCATTCACAACGCGAATACCTATCCAGGCATGGACACATGCAAGGCTCAGTGGCAGTGCAAAATAAAATAGAATCTGTACAAAGACGCTACGGTTAATGAGTCCCTCTGGTGTACCAATCTTTCTAAGTGCCTCATACCGCTCCATACTTTCCGCCGCTTCAGATAGTTGCTGTAATGCAAGCACCACTGCACTCGCTATCAAGAAGATGATCCCCAGATAAATACCAATAAATAAGATCATCGTCGTAATCCCACTTGTCTCTTCATAGAGTTGCTGCCTTGTATACCCATTGATAAACCCTTCTTCATAAGTTACTGGATGTCCTGCATATTCCCCTTCCTTATAAGCCTTCAGAAATTCAGCGAACTTTGCTTCAGATTCTTCCCATGCCGCCTCTCCAAAGTCAATATTCATCCTCATGCCTACTGGAATTTGATTTACGAGTGCCAGATCTGGCACCACAAGTGTCAAGATATTGTCATTAATACCACTCGTTGCAAGGCTGGTCTCCTTGATCTTCTGATCCTTGATGCGATAGACGCGTCCTAATACAGTGACCTCATCTTCCTTTTCTAGTCGGCGCCCAAGTCCTACCATCATCTTCTGTTGGTTGGATGTGGCGATTATTTCATCCTCAGCAAGTACCTCTTCTGGTTCACCAATGAGTTTTCTACTTTGATTGTACTGAGACAAAGGAATCGCCCGTATGCTAAAATCATCATACCATGCCAATGCTTCTATCCCATGATCACCAAATAGCTGCGCCACTTTACCGACAGCATATTCCTCATAGATGCTATACGACTCACTGCCTTCAAATGCCACGCCATGTTTTGCAAAAAGTTCTGGAATAGTCTTGTCCTTAGCAGGATCATAGCCATACATCACGACGGATGCATCATAAGGCGTCGTCTGCCTCAAGCTTGCCTCCAATGTATTCTTGAGACTCAGTCCCGTTGATAAGCCTGCAACCGTTAAAAAGAGCATGAGACAGATCATCGTCATAGCCATCACGTTGGTATGAATCTTACTTTGCATTTGTCTCAGTGTAAAACTCCTAAGCCCCTGTAGATAAAATGCCGGATTGCGCTTTGCTAAGGCATTCAAAAAACCCATCAAGCTTTTGAAAAAAAGATACGTCCCAAGACACCCGAGGCCTATGATGGTCCACAACCGCTGATAGCCTGTATCAAGGCCAACCTCAAGCACCATCACATAACTTGCAGCTAACATCAGTAAACTTGATCCAAAAAGTAGCCCTGCCCCTTTTACTGTATCCGTAGCCAATCTTTCATTTCTTCTGCCTGCATATAAAAGGTCAATGAGCTCATACTTAGAAATCTGAAAGGTATTAAACACCATAACTACCCCAAAGATCAATGCAAAGTACTTGATTGTCTTCTCCACTGCACCATAGGAGACCACAAAGGTATAACTCTCCATATTGAGTTCAAAAAGCTTTGCAGTAAGAAGGGATAACCCCTGTGAACCCATCACTCCTAGTATAAGTCCTATCCCTAATGCAACAACACCTACCATGAGTGTTTCCATGAGTAAGATTGCTGAAATCTTGCCTTTGGGCATCCCCAGTGTCATATAGATTCCCAGCTCCTTTTTGCGCTTCTTCACCAAAAAGTTATTGCCATATAGAATCAGTCCACCCAGAACAAGGGATACAAAGAGAGAAACAATACTGATGATCTGCCCTAGTAGTTCGACATAATGGACTTTTCGCGCCTCCACTTCTAGGAGCGCCTGTTGCGACGAGATGCTATTAAAACTGTAAAAAACACACACTGCAAACATTAGGGTTAAAAAGTAGATGCCATAGTTTTTGAAGCTTTTCTTGACATTGTGTCTAGCCATCTTAAAATACATCGCAGATATCTCCTCCTAGCAGTGTAATCACCTCCATAATACGGCTAAAGAACACCTTGCGTGTATCAGTTCCTTTGATCAGTTCGTTGAAGATCTTGCCGTCTTTGATAAAGAGAATACGATCTGCAAAGCTTGCCGTAAAAGCATCATGGGTGACCATCAAGATGGTTGCCTGCATCTCTTGATTGAGCTTTTCAAATGCTTCAAGAAGCTGCCTTGATGATTTGGAATCTAGCGCGCCTGTCGGCTCATCTGCTAGTACAAGTGAGGGGTTCGAGATCATTGCACGCGCCGATGCCACTCTTTGCTTTTGCCCACCTGATAATTGGTAAGGGTACTTTGTAAGAATCTCTTCTATTTCCAGCTTACTTGTGATGCTACGCACCTGCCCATCGATTGTTTTGCTAGGGACATTGTGTACAGAGAGTGCCAATGCGATATTCTCGTAGGCAGTCAACGTATCTAGCAAGTTAAAGTCTTGAAAAATAAAACCAAGTTCTTTGCCGCGAAACTGTTCAAGTGCACGTCCTTTAAGCTGCGTAAGATCTATATCCCCTAGATAAATATGACCTGTGGTGACACGATCAATGGTCGCAATACAGTTGAGTAACGTTGTTTTGCCACTTCCCGAAGGACCCATGATCCCGACAAACTCTCCACGTCCTACTTCAAAACTCATGTTTTCTATTGCTTTTGTCACATTGCCTTTGTTGCCATAATACTTTTCTATGTTTTGTACCTTTAATACTGCATTCATTGCTTTGTCTCCTATCTTGTGAGTATATGCCTTAGTATAGCAAGCTTTCTCGTATTTTCTAAGGGATTCTCCTTACGGCTCACTTACATTGTTGTAAGATAACATATTCTCACCTATAGGAAAGATCATACAGACGGTTGTCCCCTCACCTACTCGTGAGCTGATGGTAAGGCCAATACCGAGTTTGTCACATAGCTTCTTACACAGATACAGCCCCATACCTGTGGCTTTGTTGAACCTCCGTCCATTTGCACCTGTAAACCCCTTGTCCCACACACGTCCAATATCCTTTTCATCGATACCTATCCCCGTATCTGTGATTGTTAAGATCACTTGGTGCTTCTTGCGACTTGCATCTATGATCAACTTACCTCCCTCTTCTTTACTATACTGCACTACATTGTGCACGATCTGATCTACGATGAACCTTACCCACTTGGCGTCACTATACACCAGCTCTTCAAACTCACCAATTTGAGGGATAATACGCTTTTGAATTAATCTTCTTGACTCCTCTTTGACACTTATCATCACCACACTTTTGAGTTCGAAAGCACTGATCACATAGTCTTTACTCGCATCACTACTTCTTGCATAATACAGCACCTGCTCCACGTACTGCTCCATACGGCGCAGCTCATCTTCCACTTTATAACTTATAGGACCTGGATTATTCCCCAGGATCAGTTGCGCAGAAGCTATAGGTGTCTTAATCTCATGCACCCAGCTTTCAATGTATTCCTTATAGGCTTCTTGGCGCCATCTATATTTATTGACCTCTTCATGCATCTCTTTGAGTGTATCTTGTACCACTTGATAAAAAATGTTTCCCTCGACAAAAGGAGGTGCATCCATCACCTCCGTTAGTAAATATTTGGGCGTCAAATGCGCCATCACCGTATGCAGCTCTTTGTAGTAACGCTTGTATTTAATCATCTCCAAAGTGATGTAGCTCAGTAGTGGACCATACCACAAAGCGCCTATGAGAAGAAT
>JBOFIR010000237.1:0-6016 GCA_051650265.1 Cellulosilyticaceae bacterium | reverse complement strand
CTTCGCCCAACTACTCCTGTTACAGCAATCCCTCCAATAAGTAGTATACCTATACCTATTAATATTTTTTTCTTACGACTCATATCTTCCTCCTCCTATACTTAACACTACCTATTTATCATAACATATAAAGATGTATATTTTTTGATTATTACATAAAAAATTCGCACTAACAATCTCTATTTTTTAACTTATAAATTAAAGCAATCCACGCTCTATTTATTTAAAGAATTTTATTTTTACATTCCCTCTCATTTGGATTATAATATAACAATAGCGATTTTTATTCAGATATGACCGAGCCCTTGGTTGGCTCAAATACTATTTATTTTAAATTAATCATTAGGATATAGAGGTGTGATCATGAACTATGCAGAACAAACCCGAGCAGTAAGTAACAATATTAGTGATGTTGTTATCAAGACACCATTACTTCATAGCCCAATTTTTTCCGCACTGAGCGGCAATAAGGTTTATCTCAAATGTGAGAATCTCCAAGTTACAGGTGCTTATAAAATCCGAGGTGCACTTAACAAAATCAGAAGTTTATCCCCTGATGAAAAAGAACAAGGGGTTGTATGTTCTTCAGCAGGCAACCATGCACAAGGGGTTGCCTATGCGTCTACATTAACAGGTGTTAAATCCACCATTGTTATGCCTGAGAGTACGCCTTATCTCAAAGTCCAATCTACCAAAGATTTTGGTGGTACTGTGGTACTCCATGGAAAAGTATATGACGATGCTTATAAAGAAGCAAAGCGCATTGAAAAAGAACAACATGCAACATTCATTCACCCATTTAACGATGAAGATATCATGATTGGACAAGGTACTGTTGGTCTTGAGATCCTAGATGAACTACCAGATGCAGATGTCATTATCTGTCCAATCGGTGGTGGTGGCCTTATCAGTGGTGTTGCACGTTATGCTAAGACAATCAATCCAAAGATCAAGGTCATTGGTGTTCAGGCAGAAGGTGCTAATGCAATGGAGCGCAGCTTCAAAGAAGGTCAGCTCACCAGCTTGGATTCTGTTGATACAATTGCAGAAGGAATCGCAGTAAAGTGCCCTGGGGATGTTACATACGCTACGATTAAAGACTATGTCGATGATATTGTAACCGTGAAGGACCATACCATTGTAGATTGCTTGCTAATGCTCACAGAAAAACACAAACTTATGGCTGAAACATCAGGTGCAGCTTCTATCGCCGCGCTCAAGAAACTCAACTTCACTGACAAAAAAGTAGTATGTATTATCAGTGGTGGAAACATTGATATGCTAACGCTTTCTTCACTAATGCGAAGTGGTCTTGTCTCACGTGGTCGTCTCTTCTGCTTCTCTGTAGAGTTACCAAATACACCAGGCCAACTTCTTGAGATTTCAAGGCTTCTGAGCCAAATTGGTGCAAATGTTGTGAATCTTGAACATAACCAATTCAAAGCCCGTAATCGTCTTAAAAACGTGTTACTTGAAGTAACAGTTGAAACAAATGGCTATGAACATATTCAAAAAATCAAGACTACCTTTGAAGAAAGTGGTTATTTTATCAACCAACTTTACTAGAAATAATAACAAATAAAAAGAGGCCGTAATGGCCTCTTTTTATTTGTTATTGCTGATATGAAACAACGCAGTTTGGCTGAATATCTAATGCATTTGCCTCATCTGTATCAATATGCATCTCTAATGTAAATGTAGGATGTACTCTTACAAGAATATTATGAAGTGTCCCTTTGCGTTCACCTTCAAATGTCAATGCGATACGATCTCCATCTGCTACATTAAAGCGTACAGCATCTTCTGGGGACATATGCACGTGTCTCTTCGCCACAATACACCCTTCAGTGAGTTCAACTTGACCTTTTGGGCCAACTAAAGTCACAGCTGCTGATCCCTCTGTCACCCCAGAATCACGAAGTGGTGCAGTAACTTTTAAGAACATGGCATCTGTTTTAGAAACCTCAATTTGTGTTGCTGAACGTAACGGGCCTAGAATTCTTACATTCTCAAGTTGTCTTCCATTATTTCCAACCACCGTTACTTTTTCATCTGCAGCGTATTGGCCACCCATAAGTGTCTTGATTGGATGGAGTTCTGCGCCTTCCCCAAATAAAATTTCTAAATGTTCTTGTGTAATATGTAAATGTCTAGCAGAAATGCCTACCTTGATGTCTAAATTTGCCATTTTCTTAGCTCCTGTTCGTTAAATGATTAAGATACATAACTTTTTAATACAGTCATTTCACCCTTTAATGTGTAAGCGCCTAATGTAGCAGGAATCATCACACTATCACCTAGGTTGACTTGAAGTTCACCACCCTCAAAAGTGATTGTCCCTTCTCCATCAACACATGTATAGATATAGAATCTTTCTGCATCGCTTGTGTCAGCTACTTCACCGTCTACTACAACTTTTTCTACTGTGAAGTATTCACCCTTACAAAGAAGTGTTTCACTAATTGCCATCTCTGGTTGAAGTGTAAAATCAGATACATCCATTGCTTGATCAAGATGCATTTCACGTCCTCTATTGTAATCATACACACGGTATGTGATATCACTACTTTGTTGAATCTCCGCGATAATCACACCTGGTCCAATGGCATGAATAAGACCACTAGGAATATAGAAGAAATCACCTTTTTTAACAGGAATCGTATTAAGGTGTGCATCTAAAGTACCATTCTCAGCTGCTGCTCTAAATGTTTCTTTATCACATGGTTTCGTTCCCATAACGAGCGCTGCACCCTCTTCAGCTTCCATTACGTACCAACACTCAGTTTTTCCTTGTTGATTTTCTTTTTCACGTGCATACTCATCACCAGGATGAACCTGTACTGAAAGGCTATCCTTTGAGTTAATGAGTTTAATAAGTAATGGAAATTCTTCTGAAGTTACTTTTGTACCAAGTAAAGCTTCCTTGTGTTGTTCCATTAACTCAACAAGTGTTTGTCCTTTAAAAGTACCTTCTGCAACAACACTTACACCTGCTGGATGGCCTGTTACATCCCAGCTCTCACCGATTACACCTTCTGGCATATCATTTCTATATTTTTCGAGGTCACGTCCACCCCAGATTCTTTCAAAGTATAATGGTTGAAATTTAATTGCTTCCATGTTTGTTCTCCTTAGTCATTTGATAGTGCAGCAATCGCTGTTCCGATTAAGTTAAGATCTTCACCTTTGATGATTTCAAAGTGACGACCATGTTTGTCAGTTAACTCATGTTTCATGTAGTATTCTAACTTTGCTTTGTAATTTTTAAGTTTGAAGAAAGTTGTTCCTTCACATACAACACCAATTGGTCTACATGGGTTTTTCCCAGACTCTGTTTTTAAGATTGTTGCTGAAAGTTTGATAGCACATACTTTTGCAGCACGCTCAATCATTGCATCAATCAACTCATACATCACTGTACGATCTGATTCAGTCTCACACATTTGAACAAGTACATTTGTCGTATCATATGGATCATATGCAAAATTATTGACATCAATAAGTGCCATATCAGCTGTTTCTTCAAGACGTTTTGCTGTCTCATTAGAGAATAAGCCTTCTTGTGCTGCTGTTTGTAATACCCCAAGCACCACTGGGCCTAAGTAACGTCCACTTGACATTTTCTCTAGAATATAATCTCCCGGATTATTTGTTGTTGCATCAAATGCACGATCAATCTCACCTTGTGGAAGTTTATTGTATGCACCAGATTCTGTATTGATAATCATATTCTTACCAGCTTTTAAGCCCGCAACTTTTGTGATTTGATGATTTTGCTCAATATAGCAAAGGTTTGTACCTGTACCAAAAATGAAACCAATATACCCATCAAATTTTCTATTTGCAGTAATACCTTTTCCACCTAATAATGTCGCTACTGTATCATTGAGAATAACGACTTTGCGATCTCTGCCATCTTTATTTTTAAGACCAGCTACAAGATTTGCGCCAATTGGCTCGCCTACTACTTCAGGTGCTTTTACTTCTTTTGTCCATTTTGTAAGGATACCATCTTTTTCTTTTGTAATTTCTGTTGGATAAGAAAAACAGAATCCGATATCATTACCTTTAGTTGCTACTTCTTGTGTATAGTTTACTAAGGTTTCGAAGAATTCTTCTTTGCTCAGCTCTTTTGCAATACCTGGCATTTGTGTTTTAGAAAAATCACTAATTTCAGGTGTTTTGCTTTCATCAAAGTTTACAAGACCTACTCTAAAGTTTGTCCCCCCTGCATCAATTACAACTGTCGGACGATTAGTTTGAACTTCTTCTCCTACACCAATGTAGGTTGGAATCATTTGAAGTGAACTGTCTGCACCTTGTAAGCCTCTTGTCATTTCTTCAATGTATTTTTGGCACTCTACTTGGAAATCAAAATCCCCAAAGTACATACCTTTTTGACTTAAAAATCTTTGTACTGCTGAGTTTGTCATACTGTATGTTCCTTTCCAATAAAAGTCATAATCAAGGGGGTATTCCCCTACTATATCTCTATGATACCACGACTTTTCTTTTTCGTTAAGAGTAAATTATCCAGAAAGTCATTTTTAAACTTAACTTATATGTTTTTGTTCTCTTTTGTTAGTTTTGATTATATTTTAATGAATTTTAACAAAAATCGTTGTATAATGTATAAGAAAATAAATTTCAACATACATCAAGGAGAAGTTATGAAAATTAACATTATTCCAGAACTCAAAGAACTTACTCAAAACGAAACTCGTGTTACCCTAAACGTATTTCAGTTAACACAAGACGCTCTGCTAGAAATACCTATTGCTGAGACTATTCTAAAAGAAGGTAGCTATACAGGTAATGGAACACTACCCATCCTCTTTGAATCTTGTACAGACCTTCCACATAGTGAAGCCTATCAGCTCAAGATTACTGAACAAAAAATCATTATTCGCGCAGGTTCTTATGGCGGAAAACTCTATGGCCTTATGACACTTTCTGAACTTGATCGTCTCAATAATGGTGTACTTAATTGCTGTGAGATTATAGATTACCCTAATATGGGCTATCGTGCCATCTCAGATGATATCTCGCGTGGCCAAATTTCAACCTTTGAACATTTCAAAACAATTATTCGCCGTCTTTCACGTTATAAATACAATACCTATATGCCTTATATTGAAGATGTGATGCGCTTTGAGTGTTGCCCTGACTGGGGAAAATATTCTGATGGTCTCTCTTCACAAGAATGGATGGCGCTTGTAGATTATGCCAAAGATTATCATATTCACATTCGCCCTATTGTTAACCTCCTTGGCCATTTTAATAAAAATGCCTCCATTGCATCACTTCAGAAGATCACTGTACATAACGAAGATGGATCACCTACTAGTGTGATTGATCCGCTTTGCGAAGCTGTTCGTCCCTTGCTTTCTCAAATACTAGATGAAGTAGTTGCTACATTTGGACCTGGAGTAGTTCATGTCGGTGGGGATGAACCATGTGAACTCACTGAAGTATACGGCAAAGAAAAAGGTGGGCAACTATTCATCAATCACTATACTTGGTTACATGATGAACTCCAAAAGCGTCACTGTAGCATGATGATGTATGCCGACTTCTTTGCACCACCATGGGGTGACTATGCAGTAGGCCTAGAGCGCGCACTTGAATTGCCAAAAGGGATCAATTTTGTTTTCTGGGACTATGCACCACGAGAGAATTATCCATATGTTCAAAAACTCCATGAACTTGGTCTTACAGTAACTGTTTCACCCGGGACATGGACTTGGGATCGCTTTGCCTGCGATATGAAAGTCTGCTGGGAAAATACATCCGGCCTACTTCATGCTGCAGATGGGCAATCTGATCATATGATTATGTCGAGCTGGGGGGATGGGGGCGATTGTTCCCGCGAGCTCAATTGGCCTGGTTTCCTCATTGGTGCTAACTGTTCTTGGGCAACAACACCTACCTATACCTTTGAAGATTTCTACACAGCCTATCATAGTGTATTCCTAAACCTCACAAAAGAGGAAAGTGATGCGCTCTATCCACTTTA
>JBOFIR010000236.1:0-14314 GCA_051650265.1 Cellulosilyticaceae bacterium | reverse complement strand
TGGTCAGATCCTCAGTCTTCGTGAGCAAGAGTTCATGGTAGCAACAGAAGCAATTGGGATCAAACCAATGCGCCGTATTCTCAAACACCTTATTCCAAACGTTATGCCTCAACTCATTGTATTTGCAACACTTGGTGTTGGTAGTGTTATCTTAGCGGAGTCAGCATATAGTTATTTGGGAATTGGTGTGCCGTTCCCATTTGCTTCATGGGGGAACATGGTTAATGCGGTAAATGATCCAATCATCTTAAAAGAGTATTTAAATATCTGGGTTGCACCAGGTGTGTGTATCTTATTAACAGTTATGGGCTTTAACTTTATCGGTGACGGACTAAGAGATGCCTTTGACCCTAAAATGAAAAGGTAGGTGAGAGCATGAGCGTAGATAAACAAGAAAAGAAACGCGTCAAGCAAGAGCTTAAAAGAATAGCAAAAGAAAATAGCAAAGTCATCAAGAAGTTTGAAAAAGAGAAGAAACGTAAAAACGTAGATCCTTCTGAGTATCAAACAACGATGCGTGATCCAAATAACGTATTAGAAATCGATAACTTACATACTTACTTCTATACAGACATGGGAACTGTAAAATCTGTAAATGGTGTATCTATTGATATTCCACAAGGAAAGACTGTGGCACTAGTAGGTGAGTCTGGTTGTGGTAAGTCTGTAACAAGTTTATCTGTGATGAAACTTGTGCAAGCACCAACAGGGCAGATTGTAGACGGTGCAATCCGTTACAACCGTCAAGATGGTCCAATTGATCTTGTCAAAACACCAACGAAAGAAATGCAACAAGTTCGTGGAAATGAGATTGCGATGATTTTCCAAGAGCCTATGACAAGTCTCAATCCAATCTTTACAATCGGTTTCCAGATTGATGAGACGATAGAACTTCATAATCCTGGTATGAGTAAAGCTGATATTAAGAAGCAAACAATTGCGATGCTCAAATTAGTTGGTATTGCAAGACCTGAAGGGATTTATGATGCTTATCCACATGAACTTTCTGGTGGTATGCGTCAGCGTGTTATGATCGCCATGTCACTAAGCTGTGATCCGAAGATCATTATTGCAGATGAGCCAACAACAGCACTTGATGTAACGATTCAAGCACAGATTCTTGATTTGCTTCGCGATATCAAAGATAAAGTGGATGCAAGTATCTTGCTCATCACACATGACCTGGGTGTCGTGGCAGAGATGGCTGACTATGTGGTTGTTATGTATGCTGGAAAGATTGTTGAGCAAGGGACATCTCGTGATGTATTCCTTGATCCACAACATCCGTATACAAAAGGACTTATCAAGAGTAAGCCAGTTGTTAACAAACAAGTAGAGCGCTTATACTCTATTCCGGGGCAGGTACCAAACCCTGTACGTATGCCAAATCACTGCTTCTTCAAAGAACGCTGTGAGATGTGTGTGGATAAATGTAATGGTGAAATTCCTGTATTAGTGAATGTAACAGAAACCCATAAGGCTGCTTGTTGGCTCTATGAAAAGGAGGGGAAATAGATGGCTGAAAATATGTTGGAAGTAAAAGATTTGAAAAAATATTTCCCTATCAAAGCGGGAGTATTACAAAAAACAGTAGGCCATGTTAAAGCTGTAGATGGTGTATCTTTCAACATTAAGAAAGGAACAACATTAGGATTAGTAGGTGAGTCAGGTTGTGGTAAGACAACAGTTGGTCGTACAATCTTACGTTTGCATCCACACTCAGGTGGTAGCGTGAAGTTTGATGGCAAAGATCTTCTTGCTCTTAAGAATAGAGAGCTTCGTAAGCTCAGACCTGAAATTCAACTAATTTTCCAAGATCCATATAGCTCTTTAAGCCCAAGAATGCCAGTGGGTGAGATTATTGGTGAGGGTGTAAGAGAGCATGGTATTGTTCCAAAAGAAGAACTTCGTGACTATGTTATGAAGATTATGGAATCATGTGGTCTTCAAAAGCACCATATTGATCGCTATCCACATGAGTTCTCTGGTGGGCAAAGACAACGTATCTGTATTGCACGTGCAGTGGCACTTAAACCAAAGTTTATTGTGTGTGATGAGCCTGTATCAGCACTTGATGTATCGATTCAAGCCCAGATCATCAACCTGATGAAAGACCTTCAAAGAGAATTTGACTTAACTTACTTATTCATTTCACATGACTTAAGTGTTGTTGAGCATATCTCGGATGAGGTAGGGGTTATGTATTTAGGAAGCTTAGTAGAGATGGCATCAAGAGAAGAGATCTTTGCGAATCCTAAGCATCCGTATACAAAGGCATTATTTAGTGCGATTCCAGTTCCTGATCCAACGATCAAGATGAACCGTATTTTATTAGAAGGAGATATCCCATCTCCAGCAAATCCTCCAAAGGGGTGTAAATTCCATACGCGTTGTAAGGAATGTATGGAGGTTTGTAAAACTGAAGCGCCAGAATACAAAGATTTAGGCCAAGGTCACTTTGTAGCGTGCCATCTTTATGACTAGGAGTTGATGATATGAAAAAAGAGAAGACAAAAAAGAAAACTGAATTTGTAGATGATGGCAGAACAATCGCTAATATGAACGTGGAAGGATTGCCTTGGTATATTAGCAAAGATGCCTATCAGACGAAGTCCCAATTGCAAGAACTTCATCTTACAAAAGAAGAAAGACGTGCAATGATCTGGGCAGCGATGTCTATGATGATCCCTATTTTGGTGGTGGTTACATTATCATTCTTTGGCGTATTTCTCTTTTTAGATATCTTCTGGTTGAGATAAAAAAGCGTAAACTAAAATTTGTTTAAGATTTTAGTTTACGCTTTTTATTATTGATTTATATATAAAATTAATATATAATTTAAATGTTGTAATAAATGTAAGAGATAAGACATGGAGGATTTGAAAATGAAATTAAGATTATTAGCAGTAGTAGCTCTTTCTGTAGTAGCATTAGCAGGGTGTGGTTCAAAAGCTGATACGCCAGCTGAGACAGCACCAGCAACAGGCCAAGAAGTTAGAAAAGTTGAAATTCCAAGTGACAAAGACACAATTGTTACAGAAGTAACATTTGAAGAAGGTAAACCAGTAAATGTTGAGATCGACATTATCATGGAAGATGGTTCTTCAAAATATGAAGCAGCAGCAGCTGGTGAATATGTAATGGTAGAAGGTGCTGAAAATACTTGGGACAAACAAGTTGATGCTTTAGAAGCATTCATCGAAGAAAACAACTTCGACCTTTCAAAAGTAACTGTAGATGAAAATGGTAAAACAGATGTAGTAACAGGTGTATCTGTATCTGTACCAAACTTAATCGAAGGTATTAACCAAATTTTAGCGGAAGCTAACTAATACATAATGAACAAACAAAAAGGACTGTAGCCTAGGCTACAGTCCTTTTTGTTTGTTCAATTTGCTAGGCTAAATTCAGGATTATCTAATACAAATTGGTCTTTGATGCCGTCTGTCACATAGACTTTATGATCTTTGCTAATGAAGATTGCATCAATCCCTTCTAACGCATTCACAAATGCAAGACCGTCTTCGATTCCTTTTGAAAAGACAGAGGTAGAGAGGGCATCGCCGTCCATAGAAGTCTCACTGATAATAGTCACACCTACAATCTCATTTGAAAAAGGATAGCCTGTCTCTGGGTCAAGAATGTGGTGATATTTTTTGCCATCTGCTTCTAGGAATCGTTCATAGATCCCTGAAGTAACAGCGGATTTGTTGGTGAGAGGTATATAGCCGATAATAGCACCTCTTGGATTAAATGGATCTTGAACGCCAACCTTCCATGGTGAACCATCAACCTTTGAGCCGAGGGTGTACACATTGCCACCTAGATCTACAATAGCATGCGCTACGCCATTATCTTTTAGAACCTGGACAACTTCATCTGCAGCATACCCTTTAGCGATACCCCCTAGATCGATTTGCATACCTGGCTGGGTGAGGTAAACGGTGTGCTGGGTTTCATCTAATGTAACGTTTTTATAATTAATAAGTGGTAAAGCTGCTTTGATTTCAGAGGTGCTTGGGACCCTAGCTTCAGGAAATCCAATACGCCATAGGCTTACAAGTGGACCTACAGTGATATCAAAAGAGCCATCGGTTAATTCACTGTAGTAGAGACCGTGTTTGATTACATCAAACATGTCCTTATTCACAGCAATTGATTGTGAACCAGATGCATCGTTAACTTCATCAAGAAGCGTATTTTCTTTGTTGATACTGAGTTCATTTTCAAGTGTGCTGATTCGTTCAAATGCCTTTGTTAAAGTTTCCTCATTCTGATGATCAAATAAGGAAATGGTGATAGTGGTACCCATCATAAACTGTGTTTGCTTAAGTGGTGAGCTAGATTCTGGCGAAGGGCTTGATGTGGCCATACACCCACTTAATGAAAAAGTCATAGAGCCTAAAAGCAAGGCTTTCTTTACATAGTTGTTGAAATATCTCATCATGTACTCCTTTAAGTAAAGTGAATAGAATAAAACTATCCTTATTATAAGGAATTTCTAAGCGCTAAACAAGTGATCTTTACAATTATGACCAAAATATGACAAATAGTGAGATAAAAGCAAAAAAAAGTTAAGAAAAGTTATCTTAGGGTGGACAAAACTGCTATAATTGTGTAATATGTTAATGTTATGTCAGAGATGACGCAGAGGGAGAATAGTATGAAAAAGTGCCTATTGTTCCTTGTGGTAGTCAAACTTAGTAGTAAAAGTTTGCTACAATATAAAAAATAATGAGGTGGGAAAATGGCGAAAAACACAAACATTGTGATTTTAGGAGCTGGATACGCAGGCGTTCATGCAGCTAAGAAATTAGCAAAGAAGTATAAAAAGAACGATGATATTAAAATCACGCTTATTGACAAAAATCCGTACCATACCCTTATGACAGAGCTTCATGAGGTTGCAGGGGGAAGAGTACCTGAAGAGTCAGTAAAAGTTGAACTTAGTAAGATCTTCCATCGTACAAAAGTTGATGTAGTTGTTGATTACATTGAAAAAGTAGATATGGAAAAGCAAGTTGTAGAGACAACACATGGTAGCTTCACATATGACTACTTACTCATGGGTATGGGTAGTGAGCAGGCATACTTTGGAATTCCAGGAGTAAAAGAGCATGGATTTGGTCTTTGGTCTCTAGATGAAGCACTTGCAATCAGAGAACATATTATTCATAACTTTAAAGCAGCTTCTTTAGAAAGAGATGCAGCAGTGAGAAGAGAACTTTTAACATTTGTTGTTGCAGGTTCAGGATTCACTGGGATCGAGATGGCTGGAGAGCTTTTAGAGTGGAAACATACACTTGCTGAAAAATACCATGTAGATGTTAATGAAGTGACAGTAATGGTAGTTGAAGCAGCAGGTACAATCTTAAACATGTTAGATCGTAAACAAGCTGATAAAGCTGAAAAATATATGGTAAAACACAATGTGGAGATCCTTAAAAATGCACCAATCGTTGGCGCAACTCCAGAACAAATTACATTGAAGGATGGTCGTGTGATTAAAACACGTACACTGATCTGGACATGTGGTGTTAAAGGAACAGAAGCGATTGCGGCGTACGATTTAGATCTTACACCAGCAGCAAGAGCAAAAACAAACCAATACATGCAAGCTGAAGGTAAAGAAAATGTGTATGTGATTGGTGACTGTGCATACGTAGAAGAGGAGCCAGGCAAAGGAAATCCTCAAATCGTAGAAGCAGCAGAGCAAACTGCAGTAACAGCAGTGAAAAATATCATCAATGAGATTGACGGTAAAGCGGACCGCGTAGCCTTCAAATCAAACTACCATGGTTTCATGGTATCTATTGGTGGTAGATATGGTGTTGCAAACCTTATGGGTATGAAACTTTCTGGTTTCATTGCCATGGTTATGAAGCATATGATCAATATGGTTTACTTATTTGGTGTAAACAATGTACATGCAGTATACCATTATTTACAACACGAATTCTTTGCAATGAAACAAACACGTAACATTATGTGGGGACACCTTTCTTCAAAAGGAAACAGACTGTGGTTAGTGCCTTTAAGACTATATATTGGTGTTCTTTGGTTAATGGAAGGTCTTAAGAAGCTTGTTGGTGACGGTACTTGGGATAAGGCTGTAGATGCTTTATGGCAAGGTAAATGGGCATTTGAAGTAGGTGCAGATAGCTGGATCCGTTCTGGTAATGTTAAAATGCCTTTCGAGTGGCTTTACACAGATGCAACATCAGCAGCATCAGCAGCAGGAGATGCTGCAGGAGATGCAGTTGCTATGGTAACACCAATCTTAAAAGAAGTACCAGATTTCTATGAAGCAATTATGAAAATCTTCATGCCGAATGCTGACATAGCAGTATTGTTCCAAACAATGGTAGTATGTCTTGAAATCGGTATGGGTCTTGCTTTAATCGCTGGTCTTTTCACATGGCTTGCATCAGCTTCTTCAGCATTTATGGTAGTTAACTTTGTACTTTCTGCAATGGCTGGATGGGATATCTTATGGTACTTCTTCGGTTCAATCGCATTAATGTGTGGTGCAGGTAGAACGTTTGGTCTTGATGCCTATGTGATTCCATGGATCAACCGATTTGTTGGAAATTGGTGGATGGGCAAGAATAAGCACATTTATAGCAACGAAAATGGAAAAAATATGTCTCTATAAGATATAATTGAAGTGTTCTGAAAAAGAGGGAAAAATAATGAAAAAGTGGGATAAAATTATTATTGTAAGTTTGCTCCTTTTATCATTTGTACCACATATGCTTTTTGGGATTCTACAATCTAGAGATTATCATCGGACTTATGTTGTGGTAACTGTAGGTGGCAAACCCTATATGCGTGTACCGCTTACAGGGCAGATGAGTCTTAAAGAATATAGTATTGAAACTGAATACGGTAATAATCTACTTGTTATTGAAAACGAACAAGTTGCAATAGTTGAAGCAGATTGTACCGATAAGATTTGTATTGAACCAGGCTTCATCTCGAAGCCTGGTCAATCTCTTATATGCTTACCTCACAAGCTCTATGTTGAAATAGAAGGGGTAAGTGAAGATGAAGATCAAATAGATATTAAAGCATATTAAGGGGTACAGAAGAATGGAGAAAACAAAGAAACTCATGTATATGTCCTTATTAGTGGCAATGGCGCTAATGTTGCATATCATTGAACGTAACATTCCTGTGCCTTTTGTTACACCAGGAGCAAAGCTAGGACTTGCCAACTTGGTCACAGTTATTGCGTTATATACATTACCTAAAAGAAGGGATACCCTTAAGATCATCGTAGTGAGATTGATGCTTTCTACCATATTTGGCGGAAACGTTTCAAGCATGCTGTATGGTGGCATGGGGGCATTGCTGAGCTTTGGGGCTATGGTTGCAATAAAGGACGGACTTAAGGAGCATGTCAGTATCATTGGTGTAAGTGCAGCAGGTGCAGTATTTCATAACATTGGGCAGATTTTCGTAGCAGCTTTGATTGTGCAAAATATTGGTGTTACGCTCTATTTGCCAGTACTGTCTATAGCAGGTGTTGTAACGGGGATATTTATTGGTATGTCCGCAAACTACACAACAGCACATATGTATAAGCTACCATTTTTTAAAAGTATGTTTAATGAGGAAGGGTGACAATTATGCATCCAATTTGGGATCAGTATCCAGAAATTAAAAAAGAACTTTGCAGCATTGTTGAACTTATGGACAGCAATGCAAAGTGCAAGGATAAAATCATTGAAAACTCGATTAAAGAAATGGTACATTCCAATGGCAAATTAGTAAGACCTGCTTTTACAGTGATTGCTTCTCACTTTGGAGAGTATAATCCAGAGAAAGCAAGAGCATTAGGTGCTGTTGTTGAAATGTTTCATATGGCGACACTTGTACATGATGACATCATTGATGATGCCAAGCAACGTCGTGGATTAGATACAATTCAATCTAAATATGGAAAAGCGTATGCAGTCTATATTGGAGATTATTTGTTCTGCCTTTGTTTCAAAGTTTTAGCAGAAACGGCTTCGTTGCAAAGTATACAAGTTGATAGTCGTGCCATGTCACGGATCTGTTTAGGTGAAGTGGAGCAGCTTAATTCGAGATTTGATAAAAATGTATCAGTTAAACATTATCTTAAAAGAGTATCTGGGAAAACTGCTGAGCTATTTTCACTGAGCTTGTACATCGGTGCAGCTGAAAGTGGATGCTCAGATCGTGTTGCAAGGCTATTTTGGAATATAGGCCATCAAATTGGGATGGCATTCCAGATTATTGATGATCTCTTAGATTATATTGGTGATACAGCATTGCTTGGTAAAGATGGTGCAAATGACTTAACAGATGGCATTTACAATTTGCCACTCATTTATGCACTTGAGAAGAAACCAAAAGATTTATTAGCACTACTAGATCAAGAAGCCTATAGCCTGGAAGATATCCAGGAGATTATTAGACTGACGGAAGTCTATGGTGGGATTGATGATGCCAAGAAACTTGCGATTAAATATACCAATAAAGCTTATCGGTTAATTGATAAGCTACCAGATAATGAATATAAAAACGTCTTAATGGCCATCGCACGTGTGCTATTAGATAGAGATTATTAAACAAAAAGAGGATTGTAGCCAATGGCTACAGTCCTCTTTTTGTTGGAGAGCATCTTTGAACTTGGCTTATTCAGAATACACGAGTAGAACAAGCACTCTAAGTGAACAAAAAACTAATTATACAAGATAAAGTTCGACAAAGTGCGTGACATATGTCGACATACTGTGGTACAATATTGTAGAAATATCTAGATATGTATAAAAAGTGATATATCATAATATATAAAAGTGGAGGAGAATAAATGAAACAGACAAGTATTTATGATCTTGAAGGGAAAGTGCCTTTAAAACAAGCAGTACCTTTGGGATTACAACATGTATTAGCCATGTTTGTTGGGAATGTATCCCCTCTTATTATTGTATCAAGTATGCTTCAAATGCCAGCAGACCAGAAAACAATGTTGATGCAAAATGCCATGTTTATTGCAGGGCTTGTAACACTGATTCAACTTTATCCAGTATGGAAAGTAGGGGCTGGGCTACCGATTGTGATGGGGACAAGCTCTGGATTCTTACCAAGTATTCAAGCGGCCGCAGGGGCCTATGGTTATGGTGCAGTGCTTGGGGCGTCTTTGCTTGGGGCGCTGGTTGAGATCTTTTTAGGTTTTTTCATCAAACCACTCAAAAGATTTATTCCTGCTGTTGTATCAGGAACTGTCGTAATTGCAATAGGACTTTCATTAATTCCTATTGGTGTGAAATATTTTGCAGGTGGAATCGGTGCATCTGATTTTGGATCATTGGAGAACCTTTTCTTAGGGACACTTGTTATGGTGGTTATTTTATTCTTTAGACAGTTTACAAAAGGGTTTACAAGTGTATCTTCTATTTTGATTGGTATTGTAGTCGGTTATATTGCAGCTATTTTCATGGGCAAGGTAGATTTTACACCGGTTATTGAAGCGGATTGGGTCAGCCTTCCTAGACCGTTTGTATTTGGATTTGAGTTCAAGCTTGAAGCGATTATTCCGATAGTGATTATGTATATTGCAACAGCAGTAGAGACTATCGGGGATGTATCAGGCATTACTATGGGAGGACTTGACCGTGAGGCGACAGATAAGGAACTTACTGGTGCAGTACTTGCGGATGGGGTAGGAAGCGTTATTGCTTCTGCATTCGGTATTTTACCAAACACCTCATTTAGTCAAAATGTTGGGCTTGTAGGGATGACAAAAGTGGTGAATAAGTTTGTCATTATGACAGGTGCAGTATTCTTGATGCTTGCAGGTTTCTTCCCAAAGCTAGGTGCGATTATTTCAGCGGTACCTTATTCTGTACTAGGTGGTGCAACCATCATCATGTTTGCTATGATTGCAATTAGTGGGATGCAACTTATTTTCAAACAAGACATGTATGGCCGTAATGCCATTATTGTGGCAGTGGCACTAGGACTAGGACTGGGGCTTGGTAATGTGCCTGAGGCATTAGCAGGTTTACCAGCATGGGCATCACTCATCTTTGCACAAAATGGTATTGTTGTGGCATTCTTAGTAGCGGTAGTACTTAATATTGTATTACCAGCGGATGAAAAAAGTTCAGAAGAAAAAGTTTTAGAAGCATAAGTTTAAAAAGTATGAAAGGAGTAGATCACTACATGACAAATCTATTTTTAACGGGCGAACGTGGGGTAGGTAAATCTACTCTTCTTCGTGCATTAATCAGTGCACTTAATATAAAAACAACGGGGTTCGAATCATTACCTTATCACATCGCAGGTGAAAGGCGAGGGTTTTACATGCATGGCCTTGTCACACTGCCTGAGGGGATTAATAATCAGCCTATTTCAGTACAAGATACACAGATGAGCTGTGTACCTATTACACATACCTTTGAGAATCTAGGGGTCAGAGTCTTAGGGGAGAGTTTAAAAGATGAAAGTCAAGTGATACTACTTGATGAACTGGGTGTATTAGAACGGGATGCGAGTCACTTCTGGGATGCAGTTGAAGCATGTTTAGAGAGTGAGAAGCTTGTGATTGGAGTCATAAAAAAAACATCACATCAATCATTAGAGCGTATTAAAAGAAGACATGATATAATAGTGTTAGAACTGACTCCTGAAACGAGGGAGGCTGTTTATCAGGAATGTGATGCAATCATAAAAAACTATTTGGAGGGAAACCATGAGTAGAGGAAAATGGCTAGCAGGATTTGTTTTATTAACACTGACAACAGGTGCTTTTGTAGGATGTGGTAATCAGAGTACAGCCCAGGCAAATAATGCAGAGGCTACCCAAACAACTACGCGTACAGTGGTGGATCAGTTAGGCAGAGAAGTGACCATTGAAGGACCAGTAGAACGTATTGTATCTTCGTACTACATCACAAGCTCGCTCCTCATTGCATTAGAAGCAGAGGACAAGGTTGTTGGCATTGAGATGAAAGCCGATACGCGAGAGATTTATAAACGAGCGGCACCAGAATTTTTGGAGTTAGAAGCAATCGGATCTGGAAAGGCGCTTAATGTAGAATCTATTCTTGCACTGAATCCAGATTTGGTGATTATTCCATATCGTTTGGAAAGTTTTATCCCACAATTAGAGGCACTTGGTATTCCGACGATTGCAGTAGAGCCAGAAACAATGGAGGGCTTCATGACGTGTGTTTCTCTTGTAGGGGAAGCCATTGGGCATGAGAAAGAGGCCAAGGCATTACTTACATATTATGAAGAGCAAATGAACCGTGTGACGAAGCTGACAGAGCAGGTAGAAGAAAAGCCAAGTGTTTACTTGAGTGGGAGTGGGACAGCCCTTACAACTGTAACAGGCAAGATGTATCAGAATGATATGATTGCCATTGCAGGTGGAGAAAATGTATCGGCTGAACTAGAGGATGGTTATTGGGCACAAATTTCACCAGAACAATTACTTGCATGGAATCCAGAAAAGTGGTTTGCTGTAAGCTATGCAGATTATACATTAGATGATATTTTAAATGATAGCAAATTTTCTACAATACAAGCGGTACAAAATGGGGAGGTCGTGACATTTCCATCTAAGCTAGAGCCATGGGATTATCCAACACCATCATCTGTACTTGGCGTATTGTGGTTGACACAAGAACTCCATCCAGATCTTTATAGTGAAGAAGAATATAGTGAAGATGCAACTGCATTTTATAAGCAATTCTTTGATATTGAAGTCACAGCAGAGGATATGGGTCTATGAGAAAATCTACCATAGGGTTAAGCGTACTTCTATTAGGATGTATCGCATTGACACTAAGTGTAGGACGTTATCCTATTCATGTCATTGAATTAATAAAGGGGTTGCTTTGTGGCGATTTATCGCCACAAGTACACACCCTTTTTTTTCAGATGCGTTTACCGCGTATGCTCTTGGTACTCATAAGTGGTGGGGCATTGGCCATAGCAGGACTTGTCTATCAGAGTATTTTTAAGAATCCTTTGGTCTCGCCAGATGTGCTTGGGGTGAGCTCGGGTTGTTCAGTAGGAGCGATTTGCGCCATTATTTTTATGGGGCAGTCTAGTTGGATGCTCCAAGGCGTCGCATTCCTAGGAGGATGCCTAGTGGTAGTGATTACTATGACGTTTGCACAGATTGCACGTTCAGAGCGTACTTTAGCGCTTATTATGAGTGGGATTATGGTTAGTGCACTGGCTTCGTCTTTTATTATGTTTTTGAAATACCTGGCAGATCCGTATAAACAGCTTCCTACCATTGAGTTTTGGCTGATGGGGGGCTTTTATAATGCAACGTATAGCCAAATTGTGAGTATTCTGATTCCCCTTGCAGTTGGCTTTTTCGTGATTTATTTTTTAAGATGGCCGATAGGGGTAATGGCATTAGGGGACGAGCAAGCGCTCAGCCTAGGCATTTCAGTAGAGTGGGTACGGATACTGGCCTTATTAGCTGCTACATTATTAGTGGCAGCAGTTGTATCTGTAGCAGGTGTAGTGAGCTGGATTGGCTTACTGATCCCACACCTCATTAAAAAGTGTTATAAGGGGGAATTTCGTTATTACCTTATAGATTGCTTTTTGTTGGGGGCGCTGGTACTGCTGGGTGCAGATACTTTAGCACGTACAATGCTTTCGGTAGAACTACCTATTAGCATTCTCACCACATTGATTGGTGCACCATTTTTAGGTTATTTGATTGTGAGAAGGGGGCGTGAATCGGAATGTCGTTGAATCTTGAAGCAGTAACTATTGGTTATGGCAAACGCAAGATTATTGATAGGCTCGACTTGCAACTAGAAGAGGGTGAAGTGGTTGCCCTTCTGGGTTGTAATGGAATGGGAAAGAGTACACTATTTAAGGCAATCTTAGGACTAATTCCCATTCAGGAAGGATCCATTCGTATTAATGATCAAGCGCTAGACGGATGTCGCATGCGTGAACGTGCAAAATATGTAGGCTATATGCCACAGCATACAACACTTGGGCAGCAGTTGTATGTACGAGAATTTGTGACGATGGGCCTAACACCTTACTTGGGACTTTGGGAAGTCCCCAGTAAGGCGCACTATGCGCAGGCAGAAGGTATACTAGAAGAGTTAGAACTTTTACACTTTGCAGAGAGACTTGTAGATGAGCTCAGTGGTGGTGAGCGTCAGAGGGTTTATTTAGCACGTTTACTTTTGCAAGATCCTGTATGGATGATCTTAGATGAGCCAACAGCATCCCTAGATTACAAAAGGCAGCACCAAATACTTGCCTCACTCAGAGCACTAGCCCATGAGCGCGGCAAGGGTGTTTTCTTTTCAATTCATGACCCCAATCTGGCACTTCGTTATGCAGATCGCATCGTACTTGTTCATGATGGCCGAGTTTTAGGGAGTTTTAAAATAGATGAAACACTTGATACAACATACTTAATCCAGCAACTAAGACATGTTTATGACCAGAGCTTAGAGCTGATTACATATCACAAGCAACATATGATCATATGGAACTAAAGAGGAGGAAAAATATGTTTACTGCAAAGAATTATGCAGCGCCGACTACACTTGAAGAGGCGTATACGCTACTCATGCAAAATAAAAAAAATCAAGTCATGGGTGGTATGATGTGGATGCGCCTTGGGGAAAAAAATATTCCAACGGTAATTGATCTTAAAAATCTGGGATTAGATCAGATTGTAGAGCATGAAACGTATATTGAGATTGGGGCAAGTGTGACACTAAGAGCTATCGAAACAAGTGCTGTATTAGCGACATGGTTTGATGGCATCTTACCAAGATGTGTGGCACATATTGTAGGTGTACAGTTTAGAAACAGTGCAACAATTGGGGGCAGTGTATTTGGTAAGTTTGGCTTTTCTAATATCAGTACAGCACTTCTTGCGTTAGATACAGAGGTTGTACTTCATCACGGCGGTGTGATCTCACTTGAGCAGTTCCTAGAAAGACCTTTCGAAAAGGATATTCTGACACATATCCGTATCAAAAAAGAGCATAGAAAAACTTCTTATGTGATGCACGTACAATCTGCTACAGATCTACCAGTACTTGTTGTAGCAACAAGTAGAGTAGGAGATGCGTGGCGCGTAGTAGTTGGTGCAAGACCATCGAAGGCGAGACTAAGTCATGGGGCGGCTGAGCTACTTAAGGCTGTAGATCAGGAAGGTCAAGTTCAAGAGGTGGCACAGGCGGTCGTAGAGGAACTCAACTTTGGTACGAATATCCGTGCAGGTCAGCGTTATAGAGAGATTCTTGCAAAAGAATTTGTACAACGTACAGTAACAGATTTA
>JBOFIR010000235.1:0-3477 GCA_051650265.1 Cellulosilyticaceae bacterium | reverse complement strand
ATGAAATATTTTGCCGCTTGTAGTGCTTGCTCTTTACTATCAAAACTCTCACCTTTTGGCACACAAATACCTTGCTTCTCAAGTATTTTCTTTGTGACTGTCTTATTCTCCATCATCAGCACTGTGACATAATTATCCTTGGAAGTTTTGGTGGCTTGCTTGATATATTGTATATTATGCCGCTTCTCCAAACGAATAAAGTTTTCACTTCTGTCTAGAATCTCGACGCTGATACCTTTTTTTATTGCCTCTTTCATAAGAATCTGCGTTGAAAGTTCCAAATCCTCATATCCCTTTAATCTATAACGATTATTATAGGCTTCTTGTTTATATTGCTTCGCCAACTTCAAATGCGCCTCAATATAACCATATTCCTTGACCTGTTCCATGATCTGATAAGCATAAGTGGCTTGGTAATTTTTGAGTTTTTCGATCATCTGCTCTAAAAGTTCTTTTTTCCCAAAGCCCAGTAACTCATCTATTTGCTGTATTTCTTGAAGTATTTCATGGCCCCAAACTTCTTTACTTATTTCTTCCCCATCTCTTAGTAGTGTCATGTTACTTTGACCAAACCGCGCAATCCGCCTTTGATTTTGAAGGGCTTCTTCTTGCCAGTCTGTATATGAACTTTCTTCTTGAAGAAGTAGATAGAAATTGAATAAATGCATGAAGTGAAGGTCTTCTTGCTTGATTCCCGTTTTATCAAAGGGATTGATGTCGATACTTCTGTACTCTAAATATAGGATGCCTTCTTCCTCAAGCGATGTCCCCAACTGACTATTATCACGGGCTTTGAGCCTGATTTGACTATACAGCTCTTTGTGACTCTCGATCAGCCCCTGTTTTACAAACTGATCAATGCTCGCTACATAACCTTCTACACTTTCGTAATTTGGGAAAAGTTCTACGTGGTTGGTATAGCCACACTCACTATTACGATAGGATAATGCCCCCTGATTTGAATAGGCTGCCTCATTCACCTCATCTAGTTGCTTCACACATTCACCCACATAACTTTCATGAATCACACTCGTACTTCCGAGTAAGTAGATGAGGAGCCATCTATATCTGAGATAATTTCTCGCCACTTTTAAATAGATCCCATCTCTAAAAGTCCTATAGTCTCCCTCGCCCTTGTATGCCTCGTATAGCCCTTGAATAAATGGTTCCTCAAAGGAAAAATTATAATGAATGCCTGATAACAATTGTTTTTTCCCACCATACTTCGCTAAAAGTTTTTGACGGTATGCATAGGCCTCCTTACCTGGTTCACACCCACAAAAAGTGGCTATAGGAATTTGACTATCTTCTGGAATGATACAAGGCATGGACTGTGGCCAGATATACTCATCGCCAATCTCCAATGCCACAATCTCATAGAGTGCTTCTAAAAACTGATGACATTCCTCTATGCTATGGTACACAGGCGTAATCAACTCCACTTGGCTCTCTGAGAAATCCGTTGTGATATACGGATTAAAGAGTTTTTCACCAAAAATACTTGGATGTGGTGTTTTGGCCAAATGCCCCTTTTGATCACACCTTAACCCTTCTCTCTCTATCCCAAAATTGCCACGCCACAATTGCTGGTGTGTAAAATGTTGCCTTATATATTGAATCATACTCTTATTTCACCTGAACTTTCCTTTTGTAATATAAATAAGCTACGATGCCCTTTAACATGCTTGAAAGCGCAATACTCCACCATATCCCATTGATCCCAATCATCGTCATCAAGACCAGTGCCATTGGGATGCGTAGCACAGTAAAAACAATACTGATCTGCGCAGCTATTTTCGGTGTACCTATCCCTGTCAATAAGCCATTTGTAATCATTTCAAGTACGCCAAACACTTGAGATAGTGCGATAATGCGTAGATAGTCACTTGCAATGAGGATCGTTGTTGACTCTACAACAAAAAGCTTAACAATCTCATCGGGTATTGCTACAAAAACCACTGTCGTAATCAGCGCGTACACACCACCTATTGCCAGTGCTGTGCGATATCCCTGATGAATCCGCTCATACTTCTTTGCACCAAAGTTCTGCCCTGTAAAGTTCGCGACAGCGCCATTGAGTCCACCGATCACCATATAGGTGACTGCTTCAATTTGAAGACCTATTTTTTGAGCTGCTATAGCATCTGATCCAAATCCAGCGATCATTCTAGCCAATAGAATATTGACTACAGTAAATAGCACACGTTGGAACGCCATAGGAAATCCAAGCCGCATCACTTCAATTATTTTTTCTCTCTGTACACCTACAGCCCGATCAAACTGCAGTATGCCTCGTCCCTTATACAGAAACAACGCAAACATTACACCATTTGCCACAAGTGTAGCAATCGCTGCTCCTATCACGCCCATATGTAGTCCATAAATAAAGAGCGGATCTAAAATAATATTAATGATGATGCCTATTGCACTGATTTTAAATGCCACCTTATTATTTCCAAAGCTTCCAAGCAAACGGGTAAATAACAGATTAAAAAAAGCGAAAAACATCATAGGCGCACTCCACAATAAATACATATAAGCGTTATGCTCTACCCCTTCATTGCCTATATTCAAAAAACCTATCAAGCTTTTTCCTGCAAAAATGAGGGCGATGGCATAGCCAAGTCCTAATAAGCCATTGAGTACAATACTTGCATTGATATAAGCTTTGATCTCTTCTTGTGCATCACGTCCTACTGCATGTGCAACCTTGATGCCTCCACCAATCACAACCATCGCATTAACCGCATAACCTAATCCTAAAAAAAAGCTTGTCGAACCAATGCTTGCAACAGCATCGCTTCCTAATCTCCCTACCCATAACATATCTACTAAGTTATAGGTAAACTGCAACAAGGAGCCACCCATGATCGGGAGCGCTAGCATCATCAACACGCCAAACACATTGCCTTTTGTCAAATCAATCTTCTTCATTATCTCTCCATTCCGGTAATCACGTATCTATTTAGTATGCTCATTATCCATGTATTTTGCCCGCCTTCAGAAAATTTTTGCTTCACGCAAATCACATATCGATAATCATCTATGCATACGACTGTATCATCCATATAGATAACTGTCAATATGTTTATCAATCTCTAGGGTATCATCCTATACAAATATCTCCACCTTACGCACTTAAAGGGCATCTACTTTTTCAGTAGATGCCCTTTAAAGACCAATCTATTTTTTCATAACTGGGATCTGTAGCTCTGTTAACCAGTCTTCTTGATTTTCCTTGTTCCAAATACCATCAATGTAATTTTCTCTTGGATTTTCTATCACCACATAGTCATTATTTTCTATCCACTCAAAAGCATATGCGTATGCATCCGCTAGCCTATCATAAGGCCCCTTGTGCATGACTGAAATCGCATTGACCCGATCAATCTTTTTGAACTTGATATCCTCAAAATCCTCTTTCATCTCTGTGACAGCCTCACAAAGTTCAATATGAATATCCTTCTCCTTGTACTC
>JBOFIR010000234.1:0-9078 GCA_051650265.1 Cellulosilyticaceae bacterium | reverse complement strand
ACTCATCCCCATAGCAACATGTAGTATCATCACAAGCGACGCACATAGTACATATTTGAAGTATTTTTTCATCTGTTCTTTCCTCTTTTCCATCTTTGTTAAATTTTTTCCCTATGTAGGTTTCGTCACCCACCCCTGTTTTATACATAAGGCGGTTTAAAGTTTTTCACCTGTTCGATCAATGGTTCATTCCATGGAATTTGCAAAGTTTGAAGCTTTTGCAGGTAATATTTTCTCACATCACCCCACCTATAGTACGGTGCTACCACTGATGGGATGGGTAATTTCACTTCTCGCTCATTGTAGAGTACTTTGACTAGTATCTCATCTGTCCCTCGTTTTTTATAGAAGATCCACTGAATATTGGCCGCCATCGGAGCAACCTCATAGTCCTTCCAAATACAAGGTACATAGCCTAACTCATCTGTTTGCATACTTGCCCCTGGAATACCTAGTAAACTTGCAAAAGGTATAATCGTCTCTGCATGGGCGAATCTAAGATCGGCTGAGCGCTTTCCTTCGTCAAGTGCTTGTTGCGATGTAATAAGAAAATCTGCCACTAAAGGATAGGCAATATCCGTCGGTAAGTCCTGATTAACTATACTTGGACCTTTTTCTAAATATGCCTCCAAATTACCATTTTCCCAAAAGTATTTGAGTGTCCACGGATTAAAGTATCTCCCAAGTCCTACATTTTCGCCTACATCAAATTGATTGGTATAGGCTTTATATAAGTCTGTTGCCAAAGTAAGAGGATCTTTGATATTCCCCATATAGGCTGGACTAAAAAATTGACTCAGCACACGCTTTGGCACTTCTTGTCTCCCTGCATAACTTCTCACCATTTCATGCCAATCTCCACTCACTTTATAGGCCAGATACTCTTTATTGAGATCAAAGAATCTTAAGATTGGATCAATCTTCCCATTACTTGTGGCTACAAATTGATCTGCATTTGTATAGCGCCCAAGTTCTTCCAAGAAAGTATCCATACTCTCTTTTGTGCGTTCTACGTAAGTGGATACTGCATCTACACGCTTACCAAAGACTTCTGGAAATCTCTGGTACATCCGCTTAGCAATACCTCTTTCCATCTGATCACCACTAGGCGTCAGTAGTCCATACTTCCCTTTCTCTATCTCCTGAAGACGTGCAATTTGCTTTTGTAGTGTAAGCCCTGCCGGCGTGAGCGCTCCCTTAATCTGTGCATCTTCTAGCGTTTCTTGCAGTCTTATTAGTCCATCTGAATTGGTCAAATACCTTGCCCCATGTCGCCCTATATGATTAATATAGACTGGCTTATAGCCCTGAGGTGGTCTCGTATAGTGAGTTGGGCTAAAAACATAAGGGGTTTGCGTTCCTAAATAAGTATTCTCGTTCATCATTCACTCCCCCATAAACATGCTTCTCTACTTCTATCTTATGGACTCCCTATCAGACATATGCCCTCTTGATAAACCGGAAACGTTTGCAAACAAAAAAACGCCACACTTAGACGATGCAAACATCTAAGTGTGGCGTTGTAATCAACTTATTTTATCTTTTTGAGAAGGGTCTGGCATATGACACATCTTCGCATGACTGCAACCACTACAGCCACCACCGCAGCCCTTTCCTTGTTTCTTTTCCTGATAGGTTTTATACCCTACAAATCCAAATGCACCAAATACAATAAGCGCAATAACTGCTGTTGCCATATACAGCCCTCCTCTATCAATTATTTTGTTACTTTTATAGGTTTAAAAATAAGCCAGATACATGCGCCAACAAGTGCAAATGCAACTGCTGTTCCAATACTGAATCCACCGCCTGTAAAGAAGGTCCCTAGTTGGTACACTACAAGTGATGCTGCATATGCAAGTCCTGTTTGATAACCAATTGCAAACCATGTCCATCTTGCATCATTCATCTCCCGCTTGATTGCACCAATTGCTGCAAAGCAAGGGGCACATAGCAAGTTGAAAATAAGGAATGAATACCCTGATATTTGCGTAAATGATGTTTGAAGTGCATGCCATACCTCTTGCCCACTCTCAGTCACTTCGCCAAATCCATAGAGTACACCAAAAGTCCCTACGACATTTTCCTTGGCAACAAGTCCTGTAATTGTTGCTACAGCTGCACGCCAGTCTCCCCATCCAAGTGGCTTGAATAACGGTGCAATCACACCACCAATAGAAGCTAAAATTGATTCTGACGCATCTACCATCTGAAGTGACCAGCTAAATGAACTGAGGAACCATAAAATACCACTTGCAAGAAAAATCACTGTTCCTGCCTTCTTTACGAAAGATTTACTACGATCCCAAATCTGTAGCGCTACATTCTTTGCCCCTGGGATATGATACTCTGGAAGCTCCATAACGAATGGCGCAGCATCCCCTCTAAAGCCTTTTGTTTTCTTTAGGATAATCCCTGAGATAATAATTGCAGTCATACCTACAAAATAAGCAGATGGTGCGACCCATGCCGCCCCTGGGAACAATGCCCCTGCAATCAGTGCAATAATAGGGAGTTTTGCTGAACATGGGATAAATGTTGTGGTCATAATCGTCATCTTACGATCACTTTCACTCTCGATTGTACGAGAAGCCATAATTCCAGGCACACCACACCCTGTTCCAATAAGAATTGGAATGAATGACTTACCTGATAATCCAAACTTACGGAATACACGATCTAGAATGAAGGCAATACGTGCCATATAGCCACAATCCTCAAGGATTGCTAAGCAAAGGAAAAGAACCATCATTTGTGGTAAAAATCCAAGTACAGCACCGACACCGCCAATAATACCATCTAAAATCAGTGAGTTCAGCCACTCTGCACTTCCTACAGATACAAGGAATCCTTGTACTGCTGTTGGAATCATCTCACCAAACAGTACATCATTCACCCAGTCTGTCGCAAATGATCCGACTGTTGTGATCGAAATATAATATACAAGGAACATTACTGCCGCAAAGATTGGTAGAGCTAATATTCTATTGGTTACAATCTGATCAATGCGATCAGAGGTTGTCATCTTACCATTATTTTTCTTATGTACACTCTCTTTTACCACACGTTCAATGATTTGATAGCGCTCATTTGTAATGATACTTTCACTATCATCATCTTCAATTGATTCCACATGTGTAATAACTGCTTCAATTGTTTGACTCATTGCTTCGGATAAGTTGAATTCTTCCATAATTTTTTCATCACGTTCAAAAAGTTTGATCGCATACCAACGTCTACTTCTTCCATTTACTTGATCTGCAATCAGTCCACATATCGTCCCAATAGCACCCTCTAACTCAGCCGAGAACTGATGAATCTTCATTTTATACTGGCTTTGCTTTGCTAACTTGATGGCTTTTTCAATCACCTCTTGGCAACCTTCACCCTTGAGCGCGGATGTTTCTACTACTTCGCATCCGAAAGCTTCACTCAGCTTCTCGAGATCAATCGTATCACCTTTTTTGCGTAGCATATCTGTCATATTGAGTGCGATAACCACTGGAATCCCCAGTTCTAAAATCTGAGTTGTAAGGTAAAGATTACGCTCAATATTGGTACTATCTACAATATTGATAACAGCCTCTGGCCTTTCTTTAAGTAAGTAGTTACGTGTCACTACTTCTTCTAATGTATACGGTGAAAGAGAATAGATCCCAGGCAAATCAATGACCTGAACATCTTTATGTCCCTTAAGCTGCCCTTCTTTTTTTTCAACTGTTACACCTGGCCAGTTCCCTACGTACTGTGCACTTCCTGTTAACATATTAAACATTGTTGTCTTCCCGCAGTTTGGATTACCTGCTAAACCTATGCGTATGCCCATTATCTCGCCTCCTCTACTGTACTTCTATCATATCTGCATCTGCCTTACGCAGCGTTAATTCATAACCTCTCACATGGACTTCCATTGGATCACCAAATGGTGCTACTTTTCTCACCATGACTTCTACGCCTTTTGTAATCCCCATATCCATGATACGTCTTTTAATTGGCCCTTGGCCATGTAACTTACGTACAACCACTGTTTCTCCTGGTTTGACTGCTTTTAATGTCTCCATATTGCCCCTCCCAAGTTAGTTTAGACTAACTATTTACTAAAAACAATAAGTTAGCCTAGGCTAACTCTAACTTAGTTATAGTCTATCACCAAAGGTATTGAATGTCAACACTAACTGATAACTTCTATCAACTTGATTAAATAAATTTTATTTGCTATGATAGGGTTAAATCATTCAACATTTATAGAAAGAGGGCATCCCTTTGAAAATACAAGAGTCAGCCGAAAACTACCTGGAGACAATTTTTGTCTTATCCAAACAGCTTGATCTAGTCCGTGCTGTAGATATCGCTAGCAGTCTCGGTTTTTCCAAGCCAAGTGTCAGTAATGCAATGAAGAGTTTCCGCGCACAAGGATTGATCCAAGTAAACACCACCGGCCACATCACTTTGACATCTTCCGGGCTTGCCATTGCGATCAAAGTGTATGAACGTCATCAACTACTCACCCAATACCTCATACTTCTGGGTGTCAGCGAATCTACCGCCAAAGATGATGCCTGCCGCATGGAACATATACTCAGTGAAGAAACATTTGAGAAGATTAAAGCACATATGCATCACCATGAATCCATTCACTTATAAACTCTGCCACACAATAAAAGTGTAGGTACCCACCACGCTGAGGTACCTACACTTTTTCTATTTTTACTTTTGGGTCGCCCATTTGCTACACGCTTAGTGGATTACCCAGCAATTATTAATCTTCCGTTCATGCCCCAAGCTAGGTTTATTAATATACTCCCCTTGATACACCATGGCCGTGCTACTACCACCATCCACCATCCCCGCATTGATACACCCTTCTTTAAATAGCACATCCTGTAATACCCTTAGATCTACCCCTATACTATAAGTTGGCTGTCTCCCGTCTACAACCAAGAAAAGTACTTCACCTGTCACACGTTGTCCCAACGCTGTACGAGGTGCTATTCCCCACCCTCCTTGGCCTTCTTTAATAATAGGTTCCCCATTGACAATCAAGCTCGGTCGAAACTCCACGCAATCCCACACACCTGCTTGCCGCGCTTCTGCAATGGTCATTCGCTCGATGACCAAGATATGGTCTTGATTGAACCCTACAATGCTATGCCTTGCCTGATCTTCTTTCTTTGGATTGATTACCTCCCCTTTCTTCATCAAAAGCCCTGCCGGTTGCCCACCATTGCTATTGTAGTTTGGTCCATCTGCAAATCCTCCAGCATTAATTCCTGCAATCGCACCACTCACTTCTACCATCTTCTTAACCGTCTGACCCTCTTCAAACTGCTTTTCTGTATCTACAAGACTAATGCGTCTAGGATCTGTCACCATTAAGATATATCCCTTCCACATATTCCCGCCAACTTCTTTTGTATAAATACCATCTTCTAGAAAAGTATAGCCTTCTCCTATGGTATATTGTTCTCTTTGACTTTGTTCACCGATGGAATCCACTGGTACATCAAGCTTATCGACCGTTGCTTTCTCATAAGGCACATGTACAAGATCTGCTTCTGTTGCATAAAAGCTATCATCTACATAGGTTCTTTTCATAATCTCGTCAATCGTGCTTGAATCAATAAACCATGTTGCCAACCATTTGTGATTAAGTGTGGTCATTGCCGTGGTTACCCAGAGTTCTTGCACAGTAGGAAACCATCCAGATGCAATTACCATATAAAAGGCCCCTCCACCTAGTACAATTCCGATCAATAGAATTGTACCTAATGTCATGAATACCTTTTTCTTACCTCTTTTCATCGTCCTCCCTCTCTCTCTACGTTATCTTCTTAATTCCTTCACTAATTATATGTTTAAATTATTTTTTTTTGCATATTCCTGACACAATAAAGGATCTGCAAATTTGCAGATCCTTTATTGTCATTTTGATTAGGCTTTTTGTATTAACACATCCTCTAATGCATAGTATTGATACGTATCAACAACTACACGATGTATGCCTCCCCCTTCTGGTTTACCATTAATCTGCCATATATCATTCGTTCGCATATTACATGGTGGTACAACCTTGATGATATAGCACCCTTTCCCTACATGTGTAAACAAGTATTCACCTGTACCATTAGTACTGGTTGTTTCAATAGGATTGCGTAAGTCATCGCACTTAAAGAGGTCTACACGAATATCTTTTGCTACCAAATCTTCTATGCATAAGATTTGTCCTTGGCTCTCCTCATTGTTAGCGCAGCACTCACAACACCCCTCACAGCAACAACAGCAACCTAGCTGATTACCTAACGTAATCTTAATTTTCCCTCTAATCGTTGCACCTGTATATGCTGTAGTTGTTGTACTACTTGTCGTACTACTACTTGTTGTGCTACTGCTTGTCGTGCTACTGCTTGTCGTGCTACTACTTGTTGTGCTACTACTTGTTGTGCTACTACTTGTTGTGCTACTACTTGTTGTGCTACTGCTTGTTGTACTACTGCTTGTTGTGCTACTGCTTGTTGTGCTACTGCTTGTCGTGCTACTACTTGTTGTGCTACTGCTTGTTGTGCTACTGCTTGTTGTGCTACTGCTTGTTGTGCTACTACTTGTTGTGCTACTACTTGTTGTACTGGAGGTACTCTTCGAGATATTCTGGTAAATCCTATTCCAATCCGCAAGAAAGTTGTGCACCTCAAACCCATTATTCTGACTTAGGTTTTTAGCAAATACTTGCCCATTAATATTACCCCCAGAAGTATCTATTGTTGCATTAAGTGCAATCACACTACCAATTACCCCATATCCTTTTATATTAATAAACTCCGCCTTTGGAAAAATCCACATTACTCTTGGGCATAAGAACTGCATAGTAGGGTTTTGTGGCATACTTGTATTGACTATATTTCCTTTATAAAAAATAGCTCCACCTGAGAAATTAATAGTCGTCGCTTCTGAATAAATAATTAATATTTGATTGGCTTCTAATAGAGGGAAATTGATACTCTTAAGATCCCATACTGGATCAAACCCATTGTCATTGTGTGAAATGTATACCCCTCTAGCATTGGCTGCTGGACCAATACCTATGCCATTTCCCTTAGCTCCCTTTGTTGTATAAATAGATGCTGCATTTACAATCAGTGGCGTAATATCTGTTAGTGCTTGTGTGAATACCTCTTCAATCTGCCCTGCACTCACCACCACGGGTGCAATAGGCGTTGCTGTGGTCAAAATATGATTGGGATCAGATGTTGGGCTTACAACAGGTATCCCTGGGGTTTGGATCGTTAGATGCCCCTGTGGATTTTTCGATAAAAGCCCCTTTAGTAATAACGCGGGTTGATTCACATCAATATTAATTGATCCTATGATATTAAATGCTCTTGTGAGAGCTCCTGCCACAGTAAACCCTGATGCATTAGATGGTGAATTCATATTTCCTCGAACTGCAAGTGGACCCTCTATATCTGCCCCTGTCGCACTATGGTCATTAAAAATCATCGCATTGTAATGATTAATACCGCCTAAGCTAGTAATCGGCATAGCTTATCATCTCCTAAAAATAATATATATTTTTAGTATACGTCACTCACTTTACAAATGTGTCCATATCCTATACCTTTTGAATATACTGGTACAAAATACTTTCTTCACAAGGAGCATCCTATGAAAATTGCATTACTTACCATGTTCAATGGACTTTCTACAACCTATTCGCTTGTTAATGTCGTTAAGGAACAACTCACTATGCTCCTTACACTCCCGCATATCCAAATCAAATGTCTTGTCTCCCAAGACTGTCCTGATCAAGAGCGCCATGGTATTTTCTTAGATCCCCGCATTGAGTGGATCAAAGTGACAAATCGCTATAATGGGCATTACATCCATTGGTATGACTACACACACCCAGATATGGCGCTCCATGATACCTTCTGGCAAGAGGCCCAAACAATCTCCAAAGATTATATTCACTACCTCGAAGATGTGGACTTCTGCTTGCTTCACGATATCCACTATCAAGGTTGGCATCTTATCCATAATATTGCCCTCCATTTAGCACAGCCTCAACTTCCGCACCTTCGATTTCTAGCCTTTACACACTCTGCCCCTGAGCCCCCACCCAATCAGCTCATCTGGCCTTTTAGTGCACGCTTCATGCCACTTCCTTATACACACTACGTCTATCCTACAAGTTCTGGTCTACAAGCATTAGCACGCCAATTCAATGTCCCATCTACTTCCTGCCATGTTGTCTCTAATACTCTTGATCCGCTCCTTGGCCTCTCTCCAGAAACGCACCGCATCCATGATCAAGTCAACTTACTTGCAAACGATTTTTTAATCATCTATCCTGCTCGACTCACCCCCTCAAAAAAACTTGAGAAAGTTGCTGCACTTAGTGCTAAAATTCATGAGGTTTCTGGCCTTAAGGTACAGATTATTTTTTGTGATTTTTCTTGTGCGGATATCACCCCTAGTGTCTATAAAGATCTTATTTTGAAACACGGTGAACTCTTTGGGCTACCTGGTGGTTCCATTTCCTTTACCTCTGATCTCGGTTTTCCCGAGGGCTTACCACGTGAAAGCGTTCTTGAACTACTTGGCCTCTCTAATCTCTTTATCTGTCCCTCCTACTCAGAATCTTTTGGTTTGACACTCTTAGAAGCTGCTAGCCGCGGAAATTTTCTGGTCGTCAATGATGCTGTACCTGCTCTAGCAGAACTTGGCACACGGCTTGGTGCATACAAAATGCGCTGGGATGCCCTAGGATTTAGTGTGCGTACAACTGAGCATTACCATCCTTCTGAATCTGCATACTATCTCGAACATGCTCAGCGTATTATCACACTTATGCAAGAGAATACTGTGATAGCGGCAAAAACACTTGCACGTACCCAATATAACCCTGAGTATATCTTTAAGACACAACTTCTTCCGCTTCTTCAAGACCAAAGTCTGTGGCAAAGCCAATCACCCTATGATAAACTAGAAGATAACAATCAAATCTAGGAGGAATAGTTTATGAATGATGTATTACAAACAATTTATTCGCGTCGTAGTATCCGTCAATTTACAGATCAAGCT
>JBOFIR010000233.1:0-16000 GCA_051650265.1 Cellulosilyticaceae bacterium | reverse complement strand
TGGTACACTGATGCTCCTGAATGTTTTGTCATTTGGGTCTATGAATTGAAACTAAAAAATAAGTAAATTATTACTAGGGTTAGAGTGTTCACTTTCATCGGGTGGGACACTCTTTTCTTTTGGCCTCATCTATGCCTTGCTGCTTATTCTACTCAAAACTACTTAAGATTTTATTTCTTTTTAACAGGATGTCGTATGACAGTCTGCCACCTTGATACCTCTACTCTTCTAGGGTCCGACAAGTAGATTTCATGATGTAAACGCTCCTTCGAAAAGTCATTGACATACCCTTGTTCTTCTAAGTATTGATCCATCATTGCCACAGTTTGGGGTTCATCATCAAATGCCCCTCTATGTAGCATCTGTACACATAGCCCTTCCTCAAGTGTCAGATATTCTACATGCGAACAATCTAGTTTTTTCTTACGATAGACTTCTTGTATTGCCCATTCAAGGTGCTCTTTGGTTATAAAGTCTGGCAACCGAATCAGCGAAATCCAATGAAGCTTATCCTTTTGTGAATAGTCCATCCCTTTGATCGACTCTTGCCACCAAAAGCCTTCTAGTGGTGGTACTACATATTCAAAAAATCCTTCAATCTTATAAGAAGTTTTATAACTCATCCTCAAGGTATATGCTACTGCATATATAACACCTATTGCCTTCTGGTAATCCCCCTCCGCTTCATTCGGATCGCCTTTCCCACGAATAGCAATATAATTCATAGTTGGTACCTCAATAATCTCTGGTTGCTCTTTAGGCTTATACAGTGCTTTATATTCTTTTTTAAAATCAAAAGCCATTACTTCTTTCTCCTTTTACATCTACCTTTGTATCTATCATTTATTTTAATGCAATATAGATCATAATATCAGCAGCTTCAAAGTCATGGTTAAGATATTCTTCAAAATCCCCTGCAAAGCTTCTATCAAGGTCCATCTGCCAGATGGCTTCCCATGCCTGTGCCACTGCCTTCTGCATATGTCCATGTATACTGAACTTAGCATAGCGCCCTGCCGGGATCACCTTGACCACAAGTTCTTGGTTTGCAACAGTGTCTACTTCGCATCCTACTGTCACACAGTAACCATTTTCTGTATATTCAGAGTAGAGCCCTATGGCATGGTCATTCACTTTATTTTGCACCTGCCCATATATACCGCCTTGATATAGTTTTTCCCAAAGTCCACCTATCACTTGTTCCATATTAGGATCCTCATTGCACGTATGTGCGCTTATACCCACTACCTTCTTTTCTTGTAATTCTACGATTTCATAATCCATCATGATAACCTCCCTTTATTTGATAAGGTTATTATAATCCTCTCTATATGACAGCTGTATGTCATATTATAAGTACTTTGCTAAAGTTTTTTGAAGCCTCATGATCACACCTTGCCTTACTTCTTCTGGTGCCAATACTTCACAGGCTTCACCAAAAGATGCGATATAACTATAGATCCACTCACCCTCTGGATACATGACCTCTGCTATAAAACTCCCATCCTCTAACTCTTCATAATTCTGACACTCATCATAGATGCGATAAGCCATCTGTGGTGCTAGTCTCAGTTTGAGTGCTATATAGGACACCTCATAGACAGCATCTTCCCCAAAGATCTGCCGAGGTGCTTGCATTGCAAATGTTTCCTCCAGAGTTTCTAATTCTTTGATCCGCTTGAGCTTAAAAAAGCGTGTGTCTTGGCGCATCGTGCAGTAGCCATACAGATACCAGCTTTGTCCCTTAAAACACAGTTTCAGAGGATAGACCTCACGTCTTATCGCTTCTCCTTTTCCACTTGCATAAGCAAATCTCACCACTTGCTTCTTTAAGATTGTTTCTTTTAGAGTATTAAAAATTTGTTTTTCCTGATCCACATTCCCCCATGAAGTAAACTCGACTTCAATCCAATCTGCTTGATCTCCTCCAAAAAGGCTTCCTAGTTTACCTAGTGCTGCATCTTTTTCACTCAAATCCACCAAACTTACCGCTTTTAAAGCTGCAATAATGCTATTTTTCTCACCCTCTGTCAGTACCGTTTTATTCAGTACAAAATCAGGAAGTAGCGAGATGCCTCCCCCTTTACCTTTTTTCATATAGATTGGGATCCCTGCCATAGCAAGCACTTCAATATCACGATAAATCGTACGTGTAGAGACCTCAATGCGCTCAGCCATCTCTTTCGCCGTCACTGTTTCTTTTTCTAATAATATATAGATGATTTCAAATAACCGGTTTACCTGCATCTTCTAATTTAACCACGCTTTTCTATGTATTTTATAGTTATTATACTCATAGTCACCTTTTTGCGCAAAAAAATAAGAACTCTTGTGTATACCACTTGAGTTCTTATCCTTATCTATATACTTTAAGCTTAAAGTGCTTCAATAAATGCTTTTGCTCTTGTAATAAATCTACCAAGCTCAGCAACTGTTTGCTCCACATTACCTGCTACACCTAATGCATGGTTAGCATTGTCTACAAGCATCACTTCTACACCTGCTACAGCTTGAATCTGCTCTAATGCTTCTTGTGATAAAAGTGGATCACTTGTACTTGTTACCACAAGTGTATTTGCAATCATTCCCATAGCTGCTGTTTTGTTGATCGGGCTAATCGCTACATTGTGAAGTACTTTACAAGCTAAGTGCTCATTCACTTTGATTTGTACTGCTGTTCCGATACTCTTACCAATTACGAGTACATGCTCATATGTGTCTTTCATATAGCGATCAACGATTTGACATGTCTCATTTGCTACGATATCAAATTCTGTAGGTACATCAAAAGGGCTTCTTCCTACTTGGAAGCCATACTCTACCTCTAATACATCATAACCTAACTGAGATGCTAGGTCTTTTGAATATTCTAAGTATGATCTATCTAATAAGTAAGCGATTCCTGGTAGAATCACACATAGTTTGTTGCCCTTTCCCTCAGTAAATTTTCCTGCTAAATCTGTCCCCCAATGGGATTTGATGCTTTGAATTGCCATAATCATGTCTCCTTCTCATCTCTTGTAAATACTAAGTACTTTCCCTCTATTATAGCCACTTTTTGATTTTTCCTCAAAGTTTTCTCTTGTTTTCTTCCATAAAGCTTCCTTATGGTAGCTATTAATCACTTATTGTGACCTTCATTTTAGCATGTATTTCAAATGCATGGATAAAACGCATAATCTCTTCTAGCTCATAGTCTTTTTTGGAAATGACAAGTATTTCATCAGGTGTATGAATCTTAAGTACACCTTTGGAAAAGACAGCTACTTGTTGCATTTGGTTATTTAGTACTCTAAGTTCACGATACTTTATGATTTTAAGAGACATCATCCCATACTTCCTAATAGAGTTCTCCGTAACCACATACTTTTCTAGAGGTGTAAGTAGCACCCACTTAGTCCCCCACGCTGTAGCTAAGATCCCAAAGCTTCCTAGGATCATCACAATAAGCTGTGTCTGTTCTCCCCATCCCCAAAAACCTATATTCATCATACTAAAAAGGAGTGCTGCAAGCCCTGCATAAAGGAGCCACATACCATTTTGTATATGTTCCTGCTTACGTGTTAAGACAACCGCTGATTTGGCCTGCTGTTTCACTGGTATCTGCAACTTTGTGACACTCTCCACTTTTGGTTCCTTCTTTCCATATAAGATTTTCCCATCTACATAAGCTTTAAGTTTGCTGATTCCAAAATCACCTTCACTTTTGATTATCATCTGTAAATTGGGGCTATCTTCTATGGTTATCATGTATTTGGTGCTTTTTTGAGTAGTTTCTACCACTAACCAAGACTTTTGCAATTGTGGCATACCTTGCCGCTCATCATACTTGATACGATGCACAATCTCTTTTACATCATTAAATTGATAAATTTTACGTTCTCGCATAATATCTTTTTCCACAACTGGAAAAAAGCATTCACGATTTTTATCAATATATACAATAAGATTCCTAAGAACAATCTGATCCGTTACTTGAAATCCTTGTTCTTCAAAATACGCTCTTCCCCAAGGTTCGGCTCCTATCCCCCATTGTTGCATCGCATCCCCTGCCTTATATTCTGGATTTGTGACTGCTCCCTTTTTACAATATATTTGAATGTTTTTTCGATTATTCCTAGGGTACATCCTATCTGCATACAAAAAAAACTGATAGGTTGTTAAAAATCAGCCTACCAGTTCATTATTATTTCTCTGTTTTTTGTGTTTCTGTTTTTTCTACAGTAAGGTAATCTCTAATATAAGCTTTTGCAACTTCTAAAGTATAAGCTTGAGAGTCTTCTCCTGTTGTACGATCATAAAGTTCCTTGTGTACTTCATTGTTTGAAAGGATACGGATCCCTAAGAATGGCACCCCATAACTCTCAGCGATTTGTGCAACTGAAGCTGTTTCCATCTCTTCAGCCGATGTCCCAAGTGTTTCATGAAGCCATAAGATACGATCAATTTCTTTATTCCACTCATCCGCTGAACCAATTGTTCCCTCTACAATCTTACCTTTTTTGTAAGTATCTTTTACACTATTTGCTGCTGCAAGAAGTGCTTCATCCCCTTCAAAGCGATTCACATATTTCCACTCACCAGTCTCTTGATCTACTACTTCAAGATTGAGTTGCTCCCAAGTTGTTGGGTGAATGCCTTTTCCTTTATCTGTGAAAACTGTCTTGAATGCACCCATATTTACAACATCTTTGCCTAATACAATATCATACTTATGTAGGTCTGGATCATGTCCACCTGCAGTCCCTTGATTGATAATCGCTACTGGGCTAAAATGTTCAATTGCAAGTACTGTTGATGCTGCTGCATTTGACATCCCAATACGTGTTCTTCCAATAACAACTGGATAGCCATCGATTGTCCCTTTTGTATATTTCCATACCCCTAATGTAATATCTTCTGGATTTTCTAATGCTGCCATCATGATCTCTGTTTCAACATCCATTGCACCTTGGATGAGTAAAGGTCTTTGAGTCGCTTCTACTAATTTAACAGCTGGAATCACTTCCTTCTTTGCTGCTGTATCATTCTTAGTTGTTTCTTTTGGTCCCGCTCCCATAGCCACAACTGATAATCCTAATAACCCAAGTACTACAAGTGATTTTCTTAAATGCTTATTCATAACTGCCTCCTATTTGCTGTCCGTTTTATATGATGAAGAAAGGATTTACACGATCACTTTCTCTTTTATTTAAAATCATTATTATTTTAAAACTTGTTCTGTCTTATGAGATTATTATATTGGCGTTTATTATTTTAGTCAATAGTTTTTCGAACATTATTATTTTTTATTAATTTATAGTTCGGTATATATGGCATATATATTCTACTTATCCCTATTTATTGTTCACACTCTCACATTCACTCAGAACTACTCTTCCACATATGGTATACTTAATCTCATCAATCATCTTACAAAAGATAAAGGAGTTTGAACATGGCTAAACCACGCAAAATGCTAGGGAGCGCTGATTCTCCCTATATTATCTCTCTCATGCGTCTCATTGAGACACAGAGCAAATCAACGATCTCCACATGGTGTATGAACTATGCAGAAGAACACTTTCTTCCAATCTACGTCAAATCTTATCCAGATGATCAGCGTTTGCAGCAAGCGCTCCAAGCTGCACGCAGCTATCTTGATGGCTCACTCAAATTAGCTGATGCCAAGAAGATCATTATGGAAGCCACACGTATTGGGCGAGAACTTGAATCAGATCCTATTGCACAGGCTGCTGCAAAAGCTGTCGCACAATCAGCTGCCTCGACCTATACGCCAACCCACTCACTCAGCGTCGCTTTCTTTGGCGCTGCCGCTGTCGCTTATGACCGTGTTGGCCTTCAGGAGAATGCAGCAACCTATGACCAGATTGCCTCACAAGTGTGTGCTGACCTAGAAGAGGCTCTCCAGTGTATTGCGATTGCAGATGAACCCAACCCTGCAAAGATTAACTGGGGTTGCTAAAACTCACTTCCCAGTATACTTAATCTTATCTTGAATCAATTATGCTATTAGTCCTATGATAAAAAAAGAGGGCTGGTTGATCTCAATTCTACATAAAGATCTTTACCATACCCTCTTACCTTACTTACCCTATAGGAATTAATAAGCTTTTTTCGTGTACTGACTTGTGCTGCCCTCATCAGGGTAGCTCTTCTCAACAAAATCTATCTTTCTTCTTTTGGAATGAACATACTTAATTTCATTTCAACTCCAGAGTTTTCAAGTAGTCATTGACTCTTTGTTTAACATCCTTAGACATTACCGGAAGCACTCTCATCGCAAAAAACTCCGGATTTATTTCTTTATCAATAGCATACAGCATTATTTTGTCTGCGGTTTCACTATTGACAAACGGGATAGCCGCATTGAGTAGATCCTCCGCATCACAATCATGTTTAATAGCATACTCAGCAAGCTCACTAGCTACATCAATGCTTATGAATGGAAATAGCTTATCCGCAATATCTTCTGCTCTGATAGTTTGCTCCATTGCTTTGTGCGTAAGAATGTCATTGAGAGATTTGTCTATAAATGGATTTATTGCCATTATGAGTTCTTCAATGTCATCTTCCTGTTCCATAGCTTTTTTAAAAATGCTGTTGGAAATATCAGAGTCAAAGAAAGGCAAAAATCCCATTATAGGTTTTAAATCGTAGTTATCATTCAAAATAGCTAGAGCAATTTCATTTGCTCTACCTCTATCTACGAGTGGAATGGTATTGATTTCATTAATGTTAAACTGTTTCATATGCTACCTCCTGATATACATAAATATTTTATGAAGTAAAAATAGAGAGACCTTCGTACTGAATAAATTGATATAACCACAACTTTGTTAAATTATACTATTTTATCTGAATTGCCCATTTTGTAACTTCCTGGACAAGTTTTTGAAATTCTGGATGCATCTCTAATATCCCAAACGTACCCTGTTCCGTAAGCCGATCGTATAACATCTTACATTCATTTCCTTCCCAATTGTTACAAACTGCTTCTTTATTAAATTCACAATTTGTAACCAATGGTGCTGTATACTTCGCACAAGTCGGAAGCTGATCATAAGCCTTTGCATGATGAAAGGCTACCCCAAGCGCTTCAAGACACTGAGCTTCATTACCATCTCCTAGATAGAGTTCTGCTAGGCGACGATGATTCCATGCCAACTTACTATGATAATAAAGATAGTTCTCATCCGAAATGATTAACTTGTAGATTTGATTAGCTGTTTCTACAAAGTGCATCTTTTCTTTCATACTCAATCCCTCTATAGATTTACCTTTTGTAAAACTCAGATGAATGAGGGTCTGATCAATATATTCTGCAAAACGAAGAAGATTAGACTGTTGCTGCTTAATGCAAGCATCCCCTGATAAAATTTCCTCTAAGAGCATTTCCTTACTTAAACTTATAGGAGTCAGCCTTTCCGCTAAAGTTAATGCCTTATCTCCGTCCCCTACCAAAGGATAGTAGGTACATAGTAATCGTATTGCCCCAAGTTGTAGCTGCGTATCCTTACAATCCTCTAGAATCAGCTCCCCTAATTTTATCGCTTCAACCAGATAATTGTTTTCTTTCGCCCATTGGCGTTCTAGATCTAGACCCTCATAGCAAGCTACTAGTGCATGTGCCAGATGCGACATCACCACATAGTTTCTTGGATATTCAAGGAAGATCTGTCTACAAAGATTAACTTGCTCTCGTACAGCACCTTGCTTTCGCAGTTGTTCATATTGTAGTTGAAATGACTTAAGCTTTTGTTCATTCATAGCTGTAGGAAGTGAGAAAAGTTCATCTGCTGTCACATTGAAGAACATAGCAATCGTAGGAATGAGCGTAATATCAGGATAACTCATCCCATTCTCCCATTTACTAATGGATTGTGGTGTGACATTTAGATAGTCTGCAAGTTTCTCTTGCGTAATTGACTGCGCAACACGCAACTGTTTAATGACCTGACCAATATTTAAACTCATAAAGCAACTCTCCTAAACTCTAAAGTAAATAGCGCTATTTCTATTAATAGTATACGTGGTACACCTTTTCCGCTCAACAACGCCATAGTTGTATCTCACTCACCTACTAGTTAATATAAATTTGCATCAATTAATTCATTTACTTGTAGCCATGAAATATAATTTCCGCTTGTATGCCTAGTGCCCCTAGCACATCTTGACTGATGTACAACCTTTCATCATAGGTAGCACTATTTTCTTTATTGAGAATGATTCTTTCAGCCCCATGACTTGCTAGCCTATTCCCCTCTGCATCTTTCCCTACTTGCATCCCTGTAAGTTGGATCACATTTTTGGCTGGAACGTATGCTACACCTGATTTCTGATAGACAAAGTCAATCGCTACTGTCTTCCCTTTTATTTTGAGGCTCCCCATAGGTTGTTCAATTCGCTCTAGCGTGATTGTTGGCAGCTTGGCACATTCTTCTAAGCTGGGTGGCTTAGGTGCTGCCTTTTGATCTGCTTGCGGCAACATGCCATAGAGCAAGTCATAATAAATTTGGTATTGCTCTAGCGATATTTTTTGAATGGTTTGTGTGTTTAAATCGTAAGTGTAATAGGTATTATTACTTTCGTAAACGATTACTTCATCTCTCTCTACATATGCTCCCCTTTGTCCCGTCGCGATATAGGTCATCGCTGCTTGATTCGGGTCGTATATATAGAGCTTATCTGGATAGATCACGTTCGGCTCCTCCATCCCATCTGCACTCATCTCAACCAAAAAGGTATTGTCTGGTAAAGGATTGATACCAAGTGAGCTTTTACTTCTCAAAATCTCTTTCACCTCGCCTGTATTTGCCTCTTGTATAAAGCCTACATCCACTCTACCATACGCATCATACCACTCGCGGCATTTCATAAAACGCCATCTACCATCTGTACTGGGTATGTAATTATTACGTATCAGCAGTTGCCGATCTTTCAAATTAAGATGACCTGTTTGATACACTTCAGGATACGCCCCATCACCTAACTCCATAATTGTAAGGCTCTCCGCTAACTTATACCACGTATTTGTCTTTGTATCATAAACAAGCGACTCTCCCGTTTGATAAATATAGCATTCAGAAGTTTCATCATAGAAAACATAATAATAAGCTTCTTGCACTCCACTTTCCATATCCTCATTCGATTGACCCATGCTTTCTTCCGCATCTTGTGTAATATGTATCGTATTGTTCACTTCATCATAAGTCACTTTGGCTCCAAAGCTTTCTGCTACAAAACGTAAAGGTACGCACACACGCCCCCATTCTAACTGCGCTTCTACAGGAAGTTCTACTGCTTCCCCATCTACAAAAGCTTCTTTAGAGAAAGCACGACACTTAATAATCTGATTACCTTTTTTAATGGTAACTTCAGGATTCTCCCAACTTACATCAGCCCCTAACTCCTTGGCAATAAAACTTATAGGGACGAGGTTTACACCATTTTCCACCATCATATCTACATCCATTTCTATAGCCTTGCCATTCACTATAACAGGTGTATAAGCCCATGTTACATGACTCCCCATGAGTATTGTCAAACTAAGCCCTAGGGCTAGTCTATATCTTTTTCCGATTTTCATAGTTCTTCTCCTCACTATTTTAGATGATCTACCACATCTTCTGGCACCGTACCAAGTCTCCAGTAGGATACCCCTCCTAGATTAAGGAGCCTAACAAGATTTTGCTTCGCACTCACACTTTGCTTATTTTCATACCAGATTGTATTTTGAACACCATTCTCTGTATATGTAGCATAAGGATTTTGACTCACCGTGTCATATATGACTGTCACTCCGGGCATCTGAAGACGCTGCAACACCTTATCATATCCTGGTGTATACGGTGTTTGATTAAGTACCTTCCCACCTTCTGTTTGCCACTGTGCCGTCGCAAAAGAAATTTGAAGTACCACCTTATCTCTATATTTAGTCCCTGTCATTGGTGCAAGAATCTGCTCAAGATCATCAAAAATACTGGCAATAGGTGTTTGAGGGGTATATGTATTACCAGTTGCCATGTCTATGGGTGATAATTTCTTGGATTCATAATCATGGGCCATCACAATGACACGATCTGCATATTTGCCAATCGTAGCATAATCATACCCTTTAAAGTACCTTCCTGGTTGGACTGCTATATTAAGTTTCTTGCCACATCGATCCAGTGCTCTCTCCAGCTGAATAAAAAACTCTGCATAAGGTATTTTGAGTGCTTCATCTTTGAAGTTTTCAAAATCTAGCGTCACTCCATCAAAAGCTCTTGTCTGATCATCTTTTGTAATCCCATTACAGGCAGCTACAATCTGACTGATGACTTTGTTGACCTGATTCTTATCTTGTAGAAACTGCTTCGCTATACCATTTTGGTCACTAAAAAATACCATCAAATAAGTCTCTAGTCCATTTTGCTTGGCATAATCAATAGGCACTTCAAAACCAAGTGGCACCTTAAAATCGCCACCCCCTGCAAGATCTAACTGATAGCTCTTAGTATTGGTATCATAGCTCAGCTCTGACCATCCAAAGCTCACAGCATCTAAGCCTTGCATCAAAGGCATCTGACTATTAGATGCAATCGCATAGAAAGCATGCTTCCAACCCAAATCTTTTGTCAGTTGACTTTCTAACCGCTGCTTAACCGTACTTTGAGTCTGTGCAGTCACTTTGCCATTTGGATCAAACTGCTGTGGCCCTATACCATTCATAAGCCCCAACCGTGATATCAGGTTGATTTCCCCTTGATACCTATTGACATCACTGTACTGATTCACCATGATACCTTCTTTTTTAGCGATTCCACCATAACCTAGTTGATTAACCAAAGAAACTGCCAGATCTTCCCTAGTTGCTATATGCGCTTCTTCAGCTATTCCGATCTGTGAACTCATAAGTATCATCCCCATGGCTATCCCCCCAAGAATTCGCCTTACTCTCTTCATCATTTTCTATCTCCTACCTTCTCCTTATTTTTTCCGTACCATAATCGCCCACGCCCTGCTCTTTGTCTCTATTTCCACATCGCCTTACCATCTAACCAGCCTTGCTCCTTCCAATAGGCTTTGTCGCGCTTCAATAAACTCGCCTCATCATATCTTCTAATGCTACTTTTCATCGCCCATCCAAACAATCTTTGAAAAAGTGTCTGGCCTAGCTGCTCTCTCTTTTGAAAAGTCTTATAAAACTTCCTACTTACACGCGCAATCTTCCTATCCGCTATCCCTTGTGTGACTGCCTCACCTCTTACCCCTAGACGATACACACGTTTAAATCCCATAAATTGAAAGAACTTACACATAAGTTTATTGGTCGGCCCCATGCCTGCACCCCCTGCTGTGGAAATGGCCAACCCAACTTTTTTGAAATGAATAGGTTTTGGCCTGTGCACAATCCACATATACCCTAGGTGATCCATAAATGCTTTCATATTACCCGATGGTCCCATCACATAGACAGGCGATGTTAATATTACCCCATCTGCCCACTCAATTGCTTCTATCAACGGCTTCAATGCCTCAAAATGTCCACAAGTATGCTCCCCATTCATAAAACAACTATGACATCCTGTGCAAAAGTATGGGAAATCTGTTGATAGATAAAAGATTCTTGTTTCTAAATCTGTAAAACCCTCTAGATTTTGAAGTACACGTCTCGTCAACTCATAGGTGTTACCCTTTCGCTTATTTGAATGAATGACTACAACTTTCATCATATCCCTACTTTCATGAATAGCTTCTTCATATAGGGTAATATTATTTTCTGAAATTTTCAACTTATTTTATTGATGCTAGACTGTCCTCTAGCGCAATACTCCAAAGCATTTTTCTTTTTTGATGAAGGAAACACGCCCTTCAAAATGCAACAGGACCCCTAAGGTATAAAAATACCTTAGGGGTCCTGTTATGCTGTATTGACTACTTATTATTACTATGATGTTGATTCCAATGTTTTTTGAAAGCAGTATCCTTAGTTCCTAAGTCCGCTTCAATTCCTTTATGTTTTCTGCTTTTTTGTGATCCTTGTTGTGGAATATCATATTTAGTTGCCATGTAGGTCACCTCATTCAGATTAAAGTTTTCACTATTAAGATGTTCTATATGCTCTCCATTTATACTGATAAATTTCTCCTAAAAGGTTGTAAATCAGAACGTATGTTCGTATACTATTATTAAGATTTTGTAAGTAAGGGTGATAATAATGGATAGAATAATATTACATTGTGATTTAAATAATTTCTTTGCTTCTGTCGAGTGCCTCTTAAATCCCACGCTCAAAGGTTTTCCTATGGCCGTGGGCGGAAGCATCGAAGATCGACATGGCATCATATTGGCAAAGAGTGAGGAGGCCAAAAAATTTGGTGTCAAAACAGCTGAAGTCATCTGGGAGGCTAAGCAAAAATGTCCTGATCTTATTGTGGTTCCTTCTCATGCAGGGGAATATCTTCGTTATTCCAAGAAAGTCCATGAGATCTACAAACGTTTTACAGATCTAGTGGAGCCTTTTGGTATCGATGAATGTTGGTTAGATGTCACTGGAAGCACGCATCTCTTTGGAAGTGGCGCCTCTATTGCCTACCAGATCAAAGAGGCTGTTAAAGAGGAACTTGGCCTGACCATCTCCGTTGGCGTCAGCTTCAATAAGATTTTTGCCAAACTAGGCAGTGATCTCAAGAAGCCTGATGGCATCACCTGTATTTGCCAAAATACTTTTCGTCAAAAAATCTGGCCACTTCCGGCTAGTGACCTCCTAGGTGTCGGCCATGCTACTGCCAAGAAGCTCTCACTTTATGGTATCCATACGATTGGGGCACTCGCACAGAGTGATCCTGAATTTCTTCAGTGTCTGCTTGGCAAAAATGGGCAGATGCTTCATACCTACGCCAATGGCCAAGACCATGCTTTGGTGATGCACCAAGACTACCAACCACCCGTCCAAAGTATTGGCAACAGCACTACCTGTAGCCACGACCTGACCGATATGGATGAGGTATTCAAAGTCTTTTTACTACTCGCAGAAAAAGTATCTCATCGGCTCCGCGAAAATACGCTACTCACCAGCAAGATACAAATATGGATCAAAGATACTACGCTCCATGGACGCGAGTTTCAAACTGCACTCTCTCATCCAACACGCTGCTCTAGAGAACTCGCAGACCTTGCCCTCACACTCTTTAAGCGTCATTATCACTGGCATACACCCGTCCGTGCACTTGGGATTCGTGCCATAGAGCTCAGTTTTTCTCATGCCCCCACCCAATACTCTCTCTTCAGTGACTATGAGCAAACACTCAAGCATGAGCGTATGGAGACTGCAGTGGATCAAATCCGCGGCAAATATGGTGCCCATATGATTCGACGCGCCAGCCTACTCACTCCTGAGAAACTCCCTACCAAGCTCTCCGATGAATCGATCTCTCTTCCCTCTCCTCAAAAAAACAAGTAGTAAGGTGCCACTCACTACTTGTTTTTTAATACTTTTATTTACTTATCATCATTTGGTTCATTCATTAACTTCAATGCATCAAAGATCATGAATAGTATACTCAGTGCCATTGCTACCATTGTAGCTAAGCCCATTCCCTTAAATTCAATACTTCCTATCACAAGTTTGATCCCACTTAACCCTACCATAAATGGAATCGCCGCTAAGATGAGATTGCGAGACTTAGAAAAATCCACCTGATCCTCAATAAATGTCCTAAGCCCTGATACAGCAATCGTTCCAAATAGTAACAAACTAATCCCACCAATCACTGGTGTGGGTATGCTACTAATCAGTGCTGAAAGTTTGCCTGAGAATCCTAGGATAATAGATAAAATTCCTGCACCGCAAATCACATACGTACTATACACTTTTGTAAGTGCCATTACACCGATATTCTCCCCATATGTAGTAGTAGGAACTGACCCCAAAAATCCTGAGAGCATAGTGGATACGCCATCCCCTAACAAAGAACGGTGTAGTCCTGGATCTCTTGCAAGATCCTTACCCACAATACTACTTGTCACTTTCAAGTGTCCAATATGCTCTGCTACCACTACAAATGTTGCTGGCAAAATCACCATGATAGGTTGCAAACTAAACTGTGCAATCTGAACCTTGGGTACTGTAAAAAATCCTGCCTGTGCTACTGGCTGAAAATCAACAATGCCTACCATCAGCGCAGTCATATACCCCACAACTACCCCAATCAATATAGGAATAATTTTGAGGAAGCCTCTTAATAAGATACTACTGAGCACCACTGTTGCCAGTGTAATCATAGAGACCATGACCCACTGCATATTGGTCTCCTTCACATTCAGTCCTACTGCAAACCCTCCCATGTCAGCTGCTGTAGGTGCTAATTCTAGACCAATAATGGTTACGATCGCCCCCATGGCAGCTGGCGGAAATAGTTTATTGATCCATGCAATACCTGTATAGCTTACAATCAGTGCAATACTTGAAAACACTAGCCCTGATACAACAAAGCCACTTTGAATCTCTGCAAAGCCATACCCTTGCCCCATCAGCAAAAATACAGGTGTCAAAAAGGCAAAACTTGATCCTAAATATGCAGGAATCTTTCCTTTGGTCAAAAACGCATAGAAGAGTGTTCCAATCCCATTGAAGAAAAGCACTGTTGTGGGGTCAATCTTAAACAAGATTGGCACCAATACAGATGCCCCAAACATCGCAAACAAATGCTGTAAACTTAATGGGATTGCCTTGCTCAGTGGTAATTTTTCATCCACCTGTACCACATGACTTAAAATAGCGACCTCTGCCCTCATATTACTCTCTCCTTATTGGTGTAGTGGGGATTTCCCCCTAGTTCTTCAAGTCTAGCATATGCCCTGCAGTGTCTGTTTACAATCATTATTTTTTGTACTTTTTTGGCGTTTTTTACAACAATTTTAATCTTTATAAATAGAGTGTATCTGTAGCAATCTTTTCATTAAATAGCCGATCATGTTCTACAAAAATCATAGTCGGCTGATACTTCAAAATCAGCTCTTCAATCTGTCCTCTCGATAAGATATCCATAAAGTTAAGGGGCTCATCCCAGATATAGAGGTGCGCTTTTTCACAAAGGCTTCTTGCAATCAGTATCTTCTTCTTTTGGCCCCCACTGAGTTCTGACAGGTCTTTATCAAAAGCACTTCTTGTAAAATCTAGCTTTCTTAAAGTTGCCTTAAATAAACTCTCATCAATACCCGCCTCTTGGATAAAGCTTCTCATATCCCCTCTTAGAAAACTGGTGTCTTGTGGTACATAAGAGATCTTAAGCCCACTTCCTATCAGACACTTTCCAGTATAATCAAGATCTTCCCCCATAATTAATTTAATGATGCTCGACTTACCACATCCATTTTTTCCTCTTAACGCAATGCGTTCACCACGATTGACCTGAAACCGAACAGCTTCCCCAATCTGCTCCCCATCATATCGGATGCCTACATCCACTACTTCAACCAGCATCGACTTTACATAGTCTTCCGGATGCATCTTGAGTGTATCAATTTCCTCAATATTCTTTAGAAGCTCTCTCTTCTCTTCAATCATCCGATTCTGTCTTTGCTCGATCACCTTGGCACGCTTCATCATTTTGGCTGACTTGTGTCCTAGGAACCCCCGATCTACCGGACCTGCCCCGAACTTAGATTGTTCGATTTCCTGACTCCATCCCTGTGTACGCATACTTGCTAACTGTAGCCGTCCAATCTCTTTTTGCAGCTTCATATTCTCCCCACGCTCAAACTGATCTTGCCTTGCTTTGTTCTCCTGCCAGCTACTATAATTTCCTCTTTGCACCTCTATGGACTGACGATTGATACATAGTACATGATCGATAATCTGATCGAGGAATATCCTATCATGAGAAACCAGTATGAAGCCTGATTTGCTCTTTAAGTAGTCTGCTACAGTCTGCCTTCCTTCTACATCTAGATGGTTAGTCGGTTCATCAATGAGCAAGAAATTATTCTTTTTCAAAAATAATGCGGCTAATAA
>JBOFIR010000232.1:0-7781 GCA_051650265.1 Cellulosilyticaceae bacterium | reverse complement strand
TACTTTAAGAGTTTTACCAGTACCGTGTGGTAATACTACCGCACCACGTACTTGTTGATCAGCATGACGGCTGTCAACACCTAATTTAATGTGAGCTTCTACTGTTTCATCAAATTTCGCAACTGATGTTTTACCAATTGTCTCAAATGCCTCAGTTGGATCGTAAAGTTTGTTACGATCTACTAACTTAGCAGCTTCGATATATTTTTTTCCTCTTTTCATTACGTTACCTCCTTGTGGTATTATCGGGGACTATGCCCTCCCACGTACTATAATACGCGCTTAATTATAATTTGAATTCAAATGCTTTTCAAGTAACAAAACTTGGAATTAGTCTTCTACAACGATACCCATTGAACGAGCTGTACCAGCAATCATGCTCATAGCTGTTTCAAGGCTACCTGCGTTTAAGTCAGACATTTTAAGTTCTGCGATTTTTTGGATTTCTGCTTTAGAAATTTTCGCTACTTTTGTCTTGTTTGGAACCGCTGAACCTGAATCAATTTTAGCTGCTTTTTTAAGAAGAACTGCAGCTGGAGGAGTTTTTGTGATGAATGAGAAACTTCTATCAGCGTAAACTGTGATTACAACTGGGATAATAAGACCTGCGTCTTTAGAAGTTCTTTCATTGAACTCTTTTGTAAATTGAACAATGTTCACACCGTGTTGTCCAAGTGCTGGACCTACTGGTGGTGCTGGTGTTGCTTTACCAGCTGGAATTTGTAATTTGATCATTCCTGTAACTTTTTTAGCCATTGTTAGGACCTCCTAATAAAAATGTGGTATTCGCGGGGAATTCCCTCCCACTCGCGCGTTTTTCTAACCTGTTTTACTTCATGTTAGTCGAAGCTGAAAAGTTGAAACCTAGTAGTGATTCACTTATACAAGTTTCTCGACTTGCTCGAAACCTACCTCAACAGGGAACTCTCTACCGAAACCGTTAACAGATACAATAAGTGTACCTTTCGCTTCGTGGATTTCTTTGACAACACCCTCAGAACCTTCAAATGCACCAGATAAAAGTACAACTACTGTACCAATCTCTGCACTTGGTCTAAGTTTTGCGATATCAATACCCATGCCTTTGATTTCTTCTGGCTCGAGAGATACTGGTTTAGAGTCCGGACCTACAAATCCAGTTACTCCACGTGTGTTACGCACAACATACCATGTATCATCTGTCATAACCATTTTGATTAGTACATATCCAGGGAATGTCTTTCTTTGAACTGTCTTTTTAGTCCCGTTTTTCTCTTCTATTTCATCTTGCATAGGAACTTCAACCACATGGATTAATTCTTGCATATTACGGTTTTTTATAGCCTTCTCTATGTTTGCTTTAACTTTATTTTCATAACCTGAATATGTGTGAACCACATACCATCTTGCCTCATCCATTGTTGTGCCTCCATTTATTTAACTAGTTGATGTAATAGGGAATACCCTGTACTAAAGACAAAGTCCATAGCGAATAAAATAACAGCCACTATAAGTGATAAAGTAATAACACTTCCAGTTTTTGATATTAATTCTTTTCTATTAGGCCAAACAACTCTCTTACTTTCAGCAACAAAGCTTTTAAAAAATTCGCCCATATTCAACACTTCCTCCCTGGTATACTACTCCACGCACTTACTATTTTTTAGTTTCTTTGTGCGCTGTGTGTGTTTTGCAGAATCTGCAATATTTTTTTGTTTCCATGCGATCAGGATGTTTTTTCTTATCCTTAGTCATGGTGTAGTTTCTACGCTTGCAGTCTTCGCAAGCTAAAGTAATTTGTACTCTCACGATCGACACCTCCACTTGAGTTAAGCTATTTAAAAATTGCCATAAAAAAAAGACCTAAATTAGGTACACACTCATAATAGCATACCTGAAATTAGGTAGTCAAGCCTAAGCAGACATATTTTTCTGTCATATTATGGTTGAAATAGGTCTCTTATCTCATCTTCTGACATAGATGTGATAAATGTTTCGCCTTCTTTGAGCACATTTTCGGTGAGCGCAAGTTTCCTTTGTTGTAGCTTTTCAATCTTCTCTTCTATTGTGCCCTCTGTGATCAGTTTAAATACCTGCACTTTATTTTTTTGCCCAATACGATACGCACGGTCCGTGGCTTGGTTCTGACTTGAAACATTCCACCAAGGGTCATAATGAATAACAATGTCAGCGCCTGTCAGATTAAGACCTGTGCCCCCTGCTTTAAGCGAAATCAGAAATACAGGTGTTTGATCACTATTAAAAGCTTCCACTAGCTCCATACGCTTTTCTGCCTTTGTACTTCCCGTCAGCATATAGTAAGGCACACCTTCCTCTTGTAGACGTGTACCTAGGAGATCAAGCATTGATGTAAACTGCGAAAATACCAAGATTTTATGCCCTGCACCTGTACTTTCACTGATGAGCTCCATACATTGGTTGAGCTTCCCACTCTCTCCTTTATAGCCTTCTAGATAAAGATTTGGATGACAACAAATTTGTCTCAGCCTCGTAATCATCGCAAGAATCTTGATATGACTCTTACCAATCCCCTGGCCTTTGACCTCACCCTCAAAGTCTTGTTGCATCTGCGCCAGATGTGCACGGTAGATTCGCTCCTGCTCTTCTTCCATGGCATTGTACATCACAACTTCTGTCTTACTTGGCAGTTCTTTGAGTACATCCCGCTTGAGTCGTCTCAGTACAAAAGGCGCAATCATCTTCTGCAAACGCACTGTTGCCTCTTGACTTTCTTCTTTGACAATAGGTGCCTCAAAATGTTTCTTGAAATAAGTATAGGTAAAGAGATACCCAGGCATTACAAAGTCAAAGATACTCCACAGCTCCGCCAACGAGTTCTCCATAGGCGTTCCTGTCAGTGCTAGACGAAAATCACTCTGAATAAGTTTGAGTGCCTTGGCATTTTGTGTATTGGCATTCTTAATATAATGCGCTTCGTCTGCAATGCAATATCTAAACTTAAGCGCCATATAACTCTCGATATCACGCTTCAATGTGTCATAAGAAGTGATAATCACTTCAAATTCCTCGATATGTTCAAGAATACTCTGTCTTGTAGCCGCATCCCCAAGAAGTACGCCCACACGCATAAGTGGTGCAAACTTTTGGAATTCCTTTTGCCAATTGACGGTAAGTGATGTAGGCACTACGATCAGCGACGGTAGCGCATCCTCCTCGGATCGTTCCTCTTTCTCTGCTTGCAGTAAGGTAATTACTTGAAGTGTCTTTCCAAGTCCCATATCATCTGCTAGAATCCCACCAAAACCGTAATGTGTCATAGCCTTTAGCCATCTATACCCTGTCTTTTGATAGTTCCTAAGCGTCTTCTTCAGAGATTCTGGCACTTCATAGTCTGTATCTTCCACATTCTTGATTTCCCTAATCAGCTGCTTGAATGGCTTGTCACGGTTGGCCTCAATCTGCCCACTCTCCTTGAGAATATTGTCAATGTAGATTGCACGGTGCTTAGGCACTGTTACCACCCCATCTACAAGATCTTTGCCTTCTATTCCTAGACCCTCTATCAGATGGGCAATCTGTCCCATTTCCTCATTTTCAAGATCTAAGAATGCCCCACTTTTGAGACGGTAATACTTGCTCCTTGTACGATAAGCACCCAATATGGCATCAATCTCATCCACATGCATCTGCAGTTCATTGAAATTCAGCTCTAAGAGATTGCTGGCAATACGGATCCCAATACTCCCTGTTGGACGCTGAATGATGCGTCTTCCCTTGAGCCTTTCGGAGGCATTGACCTCACCAATGGTAAGCAGTTCATCTATTCCTTTAAGGAGAAATTCATAAATCTTATCTTCATCTTCAAGATGAATCTTGCCTTTCTTTACCTTAAAGTCATAGTGGTTCAAGATAAAGTTAAGCGTTTCTTCCTTTGCAATGTCACGAACAAGCTGCGCAGCCTCTTTCGGCGCTGGTCCCTCATAAGGCTTGATCTGTACCTCACCATACTCAAAGACCACTTCACCCACAATATTGCCCACATCATCTAAGTCAAAGTACGTCTTAAGCTGAAGTGGCTCTGGTGTATAGGCCTCTACCACCTCTTCATCTACCCGCACTTTGGCGCCGCGACGCACTCTAGGCAGCACAGTAGCCGTAAACTTCTGAATCTCTGTCTCCTTCAGCACAAGACGCTCATCACCACGTACACGCCCTTCATAATTCATATAATGAAGCATGGGAAATACATTTTGGCCAAAAGCCTCATCACACCGGTACAACTGATCAAATGTCACAAAATAATAATGATAGGGCATCTTCACCATCTCATAATCCCCTAGATTGTGTCTGAGTTCAAACTGCTTCGCCTTCTGCGTCATCTCAAACTCAATCTCTGGATTGGCCTTCACCAGACGAATCATACGCTCCTTACCGCTACTATCCTCAAATTCAAGCTCTTGATTCTCTACCAAATCAAAGAATGCATCAAAATCCTTACCATTGAGCGTCAGAAGCTTCTTATTTTTACGATTCTTCCCGTAGATGTCCATCTCACTCAGTAATGCCTCCTGCGCTGTGATTGTATCCACAACAAAACGAACCATAGGCCAGTTATCCTCAGCAAAACTATCTTTGCAGTGGACAAACTCTAGGTTCTTCCCATAACTTGCATTCTTCTCCTGAATAATATTCTCAACCAGCTCATTCACATTCTTCACAATATACGGCTTAGTAGCTCCTATCTTGAACCCTACGGCAAATGTATTGTGATAAAGGTGGTACAGCTTTGGATAAAGTCGCATCTCGCCATGCGCATGACGATTGTAGATCTCTCTAATCGTGTCATTCTCATAGTAGTCTAGCATCATCTTGGTATAAGGACTGGTATAAACCTGCTCCTCTAACTGCTGCTCCACGCCACCTCTACTACGCTGCTGCTCTAGGCAATATTTTAAAAGGACAGCTGTCCCATGCTTACAAATTCCATCATATTCAAAGTGCGCAGGGCACTCACATCCCCACGTCACACGACCTGTAGGATCGATCTCAATCTCTACAGAATAATAATCGCCACGACTCCCCATGACTTCCGCTTCAATCACCTGCGTGCCACCTTCGCGTGACGCTACATGGTAGTGTCCTATACTACCCTTACGAAGGAGCTTCACCGCACGATCATACACAGACGAGCTACTCGCTAAACTCTGCACTCTTTGTATTGTAATCATTTGTCTCTCTCCAATACTCAATCTTTTATCCTTTTATAGTATCACCCTTTTAGTTATTTTAAAACCATATTACTTCCAATATGCACTCCCAAGACAAAGATCGGATCACTCAAACTCGCCTGAAAGCCACAAAAAATAACCTTAGCATCTTCCACTAAGGTTATTTTTCATACGCTTATTATTTTTTTTGCTTCTGATAAGCTTCAGTGACCTGCTGTGGATTTTTGGGTATCGCCACACGCTCCACATACTTACGCAGAAGTTCTTGCAGAAGCAGCACATTTTTCTGCTCAGCTGCGATAATCTGATCCTTAAGGCCGAGCACAGTACCAATCCGCTCTTGGAAGAAGCTGACCACTTGAGCGCCTACGATCTGATCCTTGTGCATCCCATACAGTTGCTGAAACTGTGCCTCAGACTGCTCCATCTGCGTGGTTAGATCGCCTTTGAGCTGCGCCATCTGCTCCACCATATCTAGACACTCATCATTGTGCTGGCCTTCTAAGAGCACAGTCATTTGATTCTGTGTGATCCCTAAGATCTGCTCTAATAGTTCCCTCACCTGCTCTAGCGCCACTAACATCTCTTCCATCGTTTGCACCTCTACTTCTTATCGAAAAATACACCCTCTTCTTGAGAGATATCATACGGGTTATTGTACACATGGGCTACTCTTTGCTCCTTGCGCATCTTATTAAGCTTACCTTTAGCCTCCACATACTGTCTGTCAAATTCCAGACGGTTCTGCCGGTCTAAGGCAATCAATTCCCCTAGAAGGTCTGTATACTGCTCAGCACGTAGCTCAGGCTGCTCACGTTGTAATGTATCTAGCTGATCCATGAGCACCTGTTTTTGCTGCATGAGCACCTCAAATTGTACCATATCCTCTGATACCAACGCACTGGTTTGTTCTTTGGTTAAGACAAGGAGTTCTTCTAATAGTTGTTTTTTCATACACCCTCCCTTTATTGCGCTCTTGTTTGTTTGATTACCTCTTGCCAAGTATCACGAAACTCTCTGATTAAATCTCTTGCATCCCCAATCTTACCAGTATCCTTTTGAATATTCCCCTCCATGAGGAGCTGCTTAATAAACGTATACAAGCGATCCATCTCTTCACCGATTGGATACTTGGTATCTAGTGTTGCTTGAAGCTCTGTCACGATATCCTGCGCTCTCAGGCTCGCTTGATTGGCCTTTGGCAAGTCTCTTTGCTCTATGGCATCTATTGCAAGATTGCAAAACTTAATGGCCCCATTGTAAAGCATCAGGGTCAGTTCCCCTGGCGTCGCAGTCATTACTGCGTTATTTTGATACTGTTGATAAGGGTTTGCTGCTAACATCATTACATTCCTCCTACTTGACTCATGAGCCAATTACTTTGATTATTAAGCTGACTCATCATCTTTTCCATAGCTGTAAATTTTTTGTAATACATATCTTCCATACGCGTCATACGCTCTTGAAGTTTGGTTACTTCTTTTTTGGCTTCAGAAATATTGGTATCTAACGCTTTATCATTATAGAAAGAGTAGGCACTTCTAATCTTGGTAGATTTGGTTGTGTCTTTGATATGGTCGTAAAGACGATCCATGATCCCCTTAGTACGTTGCTCATACTTAGTAATAATATCTTTATCTGTCAGATCCTCCCATTTCTTGCCTAGGTTTTCTTTTTCATAAATAGCTTTTGGATCCCCTGAACCAGCTAAAAGTTGCACGACGCCATCTGTATCTTTATCAAGTGCTTTCTTAAACTTTTCTTCATCAAAATGAAGCTTGCCATTTTCTTTCCAATCTCCTGTACTAATACCAATCTCAGAGAGTGAACCAAACACCCCTCCTTCTACAACGCCACCAAGGATCTGTCGCATACTATCGGTAATATTTTTCAGATCCGGATCACGTCTAAAGAGACTATCTTTGATCTTCTTTTCCCACGCTTGAATCTCAGACTCTGACATATCCTTCTTTTGTTCTGCTGTAAGAGGATCAAATCCCTTGCTACTTGGCGCACCGAGCTTTGTATGAATATCTTCTATCAACTTATTATACTCATCTACAAAGTTTTTGACTACCTCTACAATTGCATCATTGTCCTGAGTAGATACAACGGTGATAGCGTCATTAACTATGCTATTTATAGTAAAATTAAAACCATTGACACTGATATTGTTTGTTTCTGATTCTACCTCAACGCCATTATATGAAACAATTGCATTATTTCCCATTGAAACCCTTACGCTATCAGCTAGTGTACCATCACCATTTTTCACAGCACTTGCCTGAGGTCCCCCTATAATAATCTTCCCATCAGCATAACTTACTTTTGTTTTTTCTTGGCCCTGTACCGTATTTAACTTTGTCTCAAGCGTCTCTAGTACTTCTTCTAACGTTGTATATTTCTTATTTGCACCATCACCCGTAGCTTTAAACTCGATTAGCTGATCGTTAATCTGTATACTGAAATCACTTTTAATAGTTGTAACTTTTTTCCCATCTACTTCTTTTGTTTCTGTCTCCATGCCTACAGTAACACCATTATTTGTAGCTACATCTTTCACACCTAGTTTATCCCATAGTGCAGCATCCG
>JBOFIR010000231.1:0-62429 GCA_051650265.1 Cellulosilyticaceae bacterium | reverse complement strand
GTAATCCTAAGAAACCACAACGGAAGCCAAAGCCTAATGCTACAGAAGTCTCTGGTTCAAAGCTTAAAGCCGCATCATTAAGCTGAAGCTTTTCTAAGCTATCACGCAAGTCACCATATTTGGCCCCATCTGCTGGATATAATCCGCAGTATACCATCGGATTAACTTTCTTGTACCCTGGAAGTGCATGTGCTGTCGGACGATGTGCATCGGTCACAGTATCCCCTACACGTGCGTCTTTTACATTTCGGATACCACCTGTGATATAACCAACCTCGCCTGCTTTGATCTCATCACATGGACGGAACTGTCCTGCACCAAAAGTACCAACTTCTACAACATCAAACTCAGCTTTTGTTGCCATCATGCGAATCTTCATACCTTTTTTAACGCTACCTTCTTTAACTCTACAGAATATAATAACCCCTTTGTATGGGTCATAAAGAGAGTCAAAGACAAGTGCTTGAAGTGGTGCTTCTTCATCACCATTTGGTGCTGGAATCACTTCAACGACTTGTTTTAATACATCTTCGATATTGATACCGTTTTTCGCTGAGATGAGTGGTGCTGTGCTGGCATCTAGCCCGATTACATCTTCGATTTGATGCTTAACAGCTTCTGGATCTGCACTTGGCAAATCAATTTTATTGATAACTGGCATAATCTCAAGATCATGCTCAAGTGCTAAATACACGTTTGCTAAAGTCTGCGCTTCAATCCCTTGCGCAGCATCTACGATGAGAATAGCACCTTCACAAGCTGCTAAACTTCTAGATACCTCATAGTTAAAGTCTACGTGCCCTGGCGTATCAATGAGGTTGAAAATATATTCTACGCCATCGTCACCTTTATATACAAGTCTTACAGCTTGAGACTTGATTGTGATACCTCTCTCACGTTCTAAGTCCATGTTGTCTAAAACTTGAGCCTGCATCTCACGTGATGTGAGTGTACCTGTCATTTGGATAATACGGTCGGCTAATGTACTTTTACCGTGGTCGATATGTGCGATAATACAAAAATTACGGATTTTTTGTTGTCTTGAAAGAGACATTTCGCTCCTCCTATTCATTTCTCTAGTATATTCGTTTTATTATAGCACAGGGTTTCAAAAACTATCAATCTTTTTCCAGTACTTTTGCAATAATATGGGCAATCGGTGCTGCACTATTTACGGCTTCTTCTAGGGTATTATTTTGATTGCCTACCTCAACAAGCAACGAATTTGGCCTCATATGTAGACTATAGCGATACTCTTTGAGATACAGCTTACGCATTAAATCAGGGTAGTACTCTAGCCCCTCAATCTGTGCTTGCATGGAGAATGCGAAGTTTTCCTCTAAGTAAGGGTTTGTGAGCTGTTTCATAGGAATGAGCTTCCCTTCTTGGTTACGTTGCATACAAAGACCATTCACAAACATGAATTTGGCTGCTTGTTTACCATTATACTCTCCTAGGAACTTATCTTTTCCATTGATACCATCACGGTGCAGATCAATAACAATTTCGATAGAAGGGTTCTCTTTAAGAATATTTTCAATGACAGGGCTCATGCGTTCATAGTTCCCAGTCACACTCTCACTATTAGGCAGATAAAAGCTATCTTCCACGTGCATTGCCTCAATCCCATACTGTTTTTCAAGAATATTAGCAAGTTCATCCCCTACAGCTGCCACACCTTTGCCCGTTTTTCCTTCTCCCGCATAACGTTCTTTCACATGGGTATGGAAAATCAACACCTTAGGCCCTTCTTTTGTTTCATCTAAGCGAATTGGTTTTTGACTTAACGCTTTGAAATCCCACTTACCTAATAGATCAGCACCAATCTTAAGAGAACCATCACCCGTAAAGAAATATTGCATCAAATAGGAGGGATCATCCAGTTTATTGCGATCTACGTTTTTAAGTTTTGGACTTGGAAATACAGGTGTATAAATATTATCTTTTTCTAATGAAACAATTTCTTCCTGTTCCGGAATTGCAAAGGCTCCTTCATCTGTTCGTTGATAAAGTGCGCTCTGCTGTTTGCCACAAAAAAGACTTGGTACTGCTTGTTCTAGAATCCCGACGGGCTGAATCCAGCTTTTCACAGCCTCAGCAAACCACTGTTGTTGCCGCTTCTGTGTTTCCTCTTTGAATTGACTACTCATTGCTGTATTCATAAAGAGAAGTGGTCCCATCTGATCTGTAGAGGTATTCCACAGATGATACCACTGTATAAAAAGTACGCAGCATAATGCCAATAGCATATAGCCACCAAAACGATATTGACTTGTATAATACCTGAATTTACTTAGCATTTTAGAACTTAGCACAAGGCGCCTCCTCTCTCGTATCCTTCTACTATATTTATAGCCTTGTACTAAGTTTTATGACTAATAGGAATATTTATTGATATCATCCTTAGTAATGCCCGGATGCACTGCGATATTAATACTGTTAAAAATAATATTGGTAAGATACTCCATGATCTCATCAATATCTTTTGGTGTCACAAACAGGTTCCCCACCTGTGGCAAGAGAATCTCACGAATTACTGTAAATTTCTCCTGTTCACTCAGATCTTTTAGCATATCGTAAAATGGAGAGTGTTCTGCTTCGTGCAGCATATTGTGAATCAATGTTTCTAGTGTATCATGAACAAGTGTTGCCGCATCAATAACAGTTGGTACACCTATGGCAATGACAGGACACCCCACACTTTCCACATTCAGTTGTTTCCGTTTGTTCCCTACCCCTGCGCCTGGCGCAATGCCTGTATCACTCATCTGAATCGTTGCATTGATCCGTTTGATGTGTCTTGCTGCAAGCGCATCTATAGCAATGATACAATCTGGCTTGATATTCTGAACAACCCCATGTATGATTTCACTGGTCTCAATCCCAGTAAGTCCCATTACTCCTGGTGTGAGGCTACTAAGCTCACATACGGAATCATCGATTGCATCCGGTGCATGCTGCTTGAGATGTCTTGTAACCAGTACTTTGCCAGACACCTTAGGTCCTAGTGTATCTGGTGTCGCAAAACGATTCCCCAGTCCCACTACCAGTACATGTTTGTCTTTTCCTGGTGGCAACAGCTTCTTCAGCTCTCCTGCAACTGCTTCAATCACTGCAATGTGTGCATCAGGATCATTATCCTTCATGGCTTGACACTCTATTGTAATATAGTTACCAATAGGTTTTCCCATATTTTCTGCGCCCACTTGATTCTCTATTTTGACATGTGTGATCTCAATACCATGAACCTCTCTTATTTCTGTGTCAATCTTAACGCCTTCTATTTCATAGTCGTCTGCACCACTACCTTGATCTGCTTTCAGCTGTGCACCAATTTCAATAGCAAGGTCAGTTCTTGGATAAAATTGCATATTCGTATCAGACATTTGGCCACCCTTTCTTATTGTTATATCTGCAAGTATTTTTACCATTATTTTTAGGACTATACATTGACTTTGTCCGGGAGATACTATATAATGAATGGTGGTTAAATCACCGTTCATAATTCCCCAAACCGTGTCCAATGAATATGAATGGGAGGGTCTAAAAATGGCCAATATTAAATCAGCAAAAAAACGTATTAAAGTAATCGCAACAAGAACTGCACGTAACCGTGCTAATCGTTCAGCAGTAAAAACTTTCATCAAGAAAGTTGTTGTAGCTGTTAAAGCTAACGACGCAGCAGCTGCAAAAGCTAGCTTACCAGTTGCTATCAAAGCTATCGACAGAGCTACAGCTAAAGGAATTTTCCACAAAAACGCTGCTGCTCGTAAAAAATCAACATTAACTCGTTTAGTTAACTCTATCGCTTAATTTTGATTCTGTTGCATAAAACCCCTTACCTATAGGTAAGGGGTTTTTCGTTGTATATTCCTTTAGCGCGATGCCTGCGCTTCTGTCATATACATACACTGCATCATCAAATACTCAATACTATACACTTGGTCCATCTGCCCTGTTTTAATAGCAATATCCTGCTCAAGACATAATGCCAAAATAACTTCAAGTTGTTTGAAAGAATAGAGCTTGGCCTGTTCCATCAATTCTCCCACAGCGAAATATGGCATACCCAATGCCCCTGCAATTTGCTTAGCACTCTGTGTACGCATCAGATACTTTGCTTGTAGCATCATACGATACTGCCTTGCAATGAGAGAAAGAATTAAAATTGGTGATTCTTTACTCTCTATAAGTTTTTGATAAATAATGATCGCTTGGTCAACACGTTTCATACCAATCTCTTTGAGTAATCCAAAGACACGTTGCTCCAAGGAAAAAACACAAATCGTATCAATGACCTCTTTGGTCACAGCACTATCCTGACAATAGGTTCTAAGCTTTTCAAGTTCCTGGATCATATAACTGATACTAGATGGCATATTCATTACAAAGTATTGTAATTCTTTGCGAGCTATTTGCACACCTTTATCTGCAGCAATCTGGGCCACCATAGGCAACAAAGCATCCTCTTTTGGGCAGTTACAGTCTATGATGCTAAAATGCTTTTGAAAGTATTTGTAAAGAGTGTTGCGTTTATCTACCTCAACCTCATTAAATACAAGCACACTATACGCCGGTAAATCTTTAATCCATGCCAGAAGCTTTTCTGTTTCATCTTTTTTTCCTGTTTTAAAAAGTTGGCTATTTCTTACACTTACGAGTTTACGTTCTGCAAAGAAAGGCATGGTTTCGCCTGCGTCAATTACATCACCTACCGACACATCTTTGCCTTCAAAACTCATAAAATTCATCATATCATCAGGGACTTGTAATACCTGACTTTTAATCTGATTAAAGCCCTTCTTCCTGAGCCATTCATCTTCACCAAATAGCAAGTATGCGGGTGCTATTTGTCCTTTATTCTCTATCCCCGTCATCTATTCTCTGGCTCCTTTTGTATCTGTTTTTTAATCGTCAACGACGTCCCATCTGTACTCACACAAATTGCGCCAACCTGTTGTGTATCATACCATTTCACTTGATGATCTTCAAGGCGGGCGAGTGTCTCCACATGAGGATGTCGATATAAGTTATTTTTACCACTACTAATCATACCATACTCAGGACTTGTTTGTAACAGAAAATCATCTGTCGTACTATACTTTGAGCCATGGTGAGCAACCTTAAGTACATCAAGGTCTGGTAGGTTACTCATCTGCCTCTCTCGTATACTACCAATATCCCCTGTAAACAAATGGCTATACGCACCATACTGCACCAACGTCACCAAAGAGCACTCATTGGTATCTTCACGCATATCAGAAACATCAATATTAAGCATAACATCCCCCACAGTGAGCCTTTGAGGTCCCACTACCTCATAGACCGGCACATCCTGTTTCCTAGTCCATTCATCAAGCTGACTCAGTAACTGCTCTGATTCTGAATCTACATTACCTGCACCTATAATAATACCGCCTACAGGAAAACCCTCTTTTAGCAAATCTAACACCCCACCTATATGGTCCTCATGAGGATGGGATACCAAAATCCAGTCAATCTTTCCATAACCTTTAGATTTGACAAACCGTGCAATGACTTCCCCTTGTCCGCCCTTTCCCCCATCAATAAGCACCACCTGCTTATTAGGCATGGTCATCACTGCCGCATCACCTTGTCCTACATAAAGCTGTGTAATCTCAAGAGGCAATACACGTAACTGTGTGTACCCACACCACACAAGCACACTCCCCAATAAAATAATCTGACATATACGAGCACACCATCCTCTTTTTCCACCCATACACTGTTCCAGTAGCAATACCCCCGCAACCACAGTTATACCGTAAACCATCAACATTCCAAGGCTTGGCCTTCCTATAGTCCAGGTTGCCCACTTCAAACTTTCACTGCTCATCACAATACGATTCATTGCTTGCAACAACCCTGTCAAGAGATATCCAAAAGTATAAGCCCATCCAAAGCTCACATAGCTTAGTAGAATCAGCACAAAACTCGCAGGCAAAATCACTGCAAATACAGGAATAAACAGTAGATTCAAAAGCAGTCCCAAAAGAGATACTTCATAGAAGTGATATGCCATAATGGGGAAAAGCACAACGCTAATCAGCACTGTCCCTAATAGTTGCATCATAAACTGACTCACTTGATAACGCGTCCTAATGAGCCTCTGACAATGCCCTGTGAGCACAACCCCCATCATCGCCCCAAATGATAACTGGAAACTCGGTGTTGTCAGCACATAGGGATTCATCACCACAAGTATACCTGCTGCTAGTGCCAAAGAAGTTAGTGTATCTTCTTCCTGCCACAAACAACGCCCCAATGCAAGCAACGTGGCACCAATACATGCGCGCAATGTTGTTGTACCCATTCCTACCAATAGCGTATATACCCAGATCAATAGGATAACACTTCCATGCCGCATCATATATGATACCCGTAACCATGCAAGTACTAACCAAATCCCCATAATCAAGGTAGTAAGGTGAAAGCCAGATATACTAAGAAGATGACCAACACCAAGTGTATAGTATGCCGACAATAGTTCATCATCCGCCACCTCTTTACTCCCGAGTACAAGCAGGCTAATGAGTCCCTCATCTCGCCCTTCAAACAAGTGATTAATCTGCTCGCCAAGCGCTTGACGTATATCAAATCTTTGACCTTTACCTTTTGCCAAGATTTCAACCTGACGCGCTGTGATATTACCACATATCCCTTGACTTTTTTGCCATGTTCCGTAGTCATAGTCCGACGGATTCATAGGTGCTTGAGGTGGTTTTGCCTCCCCCATCACGTACACCCAATCTCCTACCGCAAGTATGGGTTTACTTGGCACAAATACATTCACTTGACTACGCAAATTTTTATCTTCATAGGTCACTTGTTCTAGTAGCACTTGTTGCCCATACTTGGTTTGGCTCACACAGCTCACTTTACCTGCAACACTCACCCGTCCCTTGCTTTGAAAAACATTTATTTCCTGGGTAATAGGATGCCACATGTAGCACACTATTCCTGTCACAAAGAAGAGAGAGACCATTAGATATCCCCACTTTCGGCTTACCAAACACCCTATCACAAGTACACTTCCTAAACACATGCACCAAATAAAAAAGGACAACCACTTATCAGAGATAAGTAATTGTCCCCCTATTGATCCTAAACACAAATAACTCATTGCCCATACTATAGGCCTATTTAGCCTTTGCAATAATGGATTCATCCCTTTCAAACAATTGACTAAAATCAATCGTCGTACTAATATCTGTCGGTTTCTTACCTTCCATCAAGAATCCTACTTTCTGTATCTTACGGATTTCTGTTAAGGAATTGACTACCGAGTATACCATGAGTTTCTCTGAAAGTGGCGTCGCCACTTGTACCGCCTTGAGATCATAAGAGAGGTCCACTTGACACACCCCATCTTGTGTCTTGATATCATTGTTGATTTTCGCATCACCTGGAAGTGTTGGCACAAGCCCCGGTGTATTTGGCCCCTTAATCAACTCCTCCATCACATAGCGCTCGATTGGTTTGTTATTGTTAACTTCGATCTCTCTTACCTCTGGATAAAGTTTATGGTCTTGTGGGTTTGCAAAGTAAAGTGTGATCACTTGCTTACTCGTTGGCGGACTTGGATTGAGTGGGCTGATGAGTAGATCAACCCGTTTGACTGGACCGACCTTTTCGCCACTCGCCTTTGTAAGTGCTTTTCCTTCAACGAAAAATTCAACCCCTTGGATAAAGTCAAGTTCTGTTAGTGAGAATACAATACTCGCTCTTGCCGTAATCTGCTCTTCCACAGTTAGCTCTTCATAAGATGTATCAAAGGTCACATATGCAGTCTGCTCCTTCAATACCGGTTCCCCTTTAATTACAGGTTTGAGCGGCTGTACGCCTTGTAATGAAGCATTTTGCGGTCCCTTGTACAGTGCATTCACCACCGCAGCCATCACTTGCTCCTCTGTCATTTGGGGTTCAATTCTAATAGGCACTTCTTCTGCCACTAATGTATCTTCTGGATGACTATAAAAATACAACAATATCTTTTCTTCATAGGCCCTTGTTCCACTATTACCAAAACATCCTACCAGCATACCCATGAGTACCAGACATACTACTATAAAACTTATTTTTTTCTTCGTCATATGGTCCTCCTACACGTGGCGTATTGGGATTTGTACAATAAATGTAGACCCCTTGCCTTCCTCACTCTCAACTTGTATCGATCCATTATGCATGATCACTGTACGGTAAGTAATTGATAAACCAAGGCCTGTACCACCCGTCTCACGATTACGTGTTTTGTCGGTTCTATAGAACCTTTCAAAGATCTTTGACTGCTCATCTTTGGCAATCCCAATACCTGTATCCTGCACTGTAATCAACACATCTTGTAGGTCACTTTGCAAGATCACTTTCACCTCGCCACCCTCTGGTGTATATTTAATCGCATTTTCAATCAAATTGGATATAGCCAGTGTAAGCTTCACCTCATCAATCTCTACCCAAATATCTTTATGACTTTGATAGATCAATTTGATATCTTTTTTCTTTGCCAAGGGAATCAGGCGTTTAAGAATAGCCTGAGTCATATCATTGAGATTGGTATAGGTAATATTCATTGGAATCTCTGTACGATCAAGACGAACCAATGTCAACAGGTCAGAGATAATACTATTGAGCCTGTCAACCTCTGAGTTGATATCTCCAAAGAATTCTTGGTACATTTCAACTGGAACATTTTCTTGAAAAATCAGCGACTCAGTAAGCACTTTAATAGACGAAAGCGGTGTCTTAAGTTCATGCGAAACATTGGACACAAATTCTTGTCTGGAATGCTCTACACGCTGTAATTGTTCCGCCATGTGGTTGAAGGCATTTCCAAGTTCTGCAACTTCATCCTTACCCTTTACATCAATTTTTTGATCAAGTTGCCCATTTGTTATTTTTTGAACAAATTTCATAAGTACCTTGAGCGGCCTTGTAATAAAGGATGATGTAAAGAAACTTAACAAACCAATCAGTAAACTTGTGACTAAAGACAAGAGATAGATTTGGCTTCCCATATCGTCTAGGAAATTGTAGATATCTCCTATATCCGCAGAAATAATAACAGCACCTACAATCTCATCCTTATTATTTTTATCTACTACCGATACCGCTGCACTCATAATTCTTTCGTTATCAAGTTCATAAGGCCTGGCACTATCTTGCTTGTTAAGCGCTTCAAACACTTGTTTGTTCATAATCGAACGGTTTAGGTCTGTCATACTCGAGTCTGCAATCACATATCCAAACTTGTCCACCACCACAATACGTGCATTCAGATTTTTCTCTTTACTCATATCACGGATAAGAGACATAAAAAATTGAGAGTTACTATCGTCTTTTAGGTATTCCCCTTCTGCGATCTGTGTCGCAATACGATTGGCTTCACTGAGCCAATCCACTTTGTTCTGTTCAATATAATAGGTTTCCATACGACCTAATAAGATTGGCGCAAAAAACATGAGTGGTGCAAAACTCACCAGGAAAAAGAGTACAAATAGGCGCCATCTCAAACTATGGAACCATTTCATCTTAATCCTTAAAATAGTAACCTACCCCCCACTTGGTATAAATATATTCAGGCTGTCCTGGATTAGGCTCGATCTTCTCTCTGAGACGTCTGACATGTACATCTACCGTTCTAACATCCCCCGGGTAATCATGTCCCCATATGGTATCAAGCAATTGATCACGGTTGTAGACTTTTCCTGGATGTGTTGCGAAAAGCTCTAACATATCAAATTCTTTTGCTGTAAGGTTCACTTCTTGATTTCTGAGGAATACACGTCTACTTGTGACTTCTAATCGTAGTTCACCGACCTCTATCACCTTTTTACTTTGTTCTTTTTCCACATGATTTGAACGTCTAAGAATCGCTTTGATACGTGCCTTAAGCTCAAGTATATTGAAAGGTTTGGTTACATAGTCATCCGCACCATACTCAAGTCCCATAATTTTATCCATATCTTCACCCTTAGCCGTGAGCATGATGATCGGAATATTTGAAAACTCCCTAACAAGCTGACAGACTTCAAGCCCATTATATTTTGGTAACATCACATCAAGAATCATCACATCATATTGTCTTGATTTCACTAAACTAAGTGCCTCTTCACCATCATAGGCAGCATCTACTTGCCAGCCCTCTTGCTCCAAACTAAACTTAATTCCTTTTACAATCAATTTTTCATCATCTACTACTAATACTTTACTATTCATCTCTTTCCTCCTATTCTATGGTAATCAGATCTTTCAGTCCCTCAAAGGTTTTTGTCCCTATCCCTGAAACATCTTGCAATGCCTCTATCGCTTTAAAAGTACCATAGCTCTGTCTATAATCCATAATCTGTTTGGCTTTTGCTGGTCCAATCCCTGGAAGTGATTCTAGGGTATTTTGATCTGCTGTATTGATATTGATTTTGCCAGTTGTATTTGTTATTGTGCCTATAGTAGGTCTTTCTTCTACGACTTCACCTTCCATAGGTACATAGATCTTTTCATTACCTACCAATGGGGCCGCTAGATTCAATGCATCCACATCAGCTTCCATAGTCATCCCGCCTGCGAGTGTGATCACATCTTGAATAATTCCCGGAAGTTTCACATGATACACACCTGCTTGATTCACCGCACCACATACATAAACAGGCACTTCTTGAACCAGAGAAGGCATCTCCACATTGCTCACTTTAAGCTCAGCCTCACCCGTACGTCCTTCTTCTTCTAGGTGTTCCTGTAACTGCACCTGTACCGTATCTGTCTCTGGCAATAAACTTTGACCAAATATGATTAAAAAGTTTACAATTATTAACAATATAACGAGAGCTATTACTTTGTACTTACTTATTAATTTTATCACAAAATCACCTCTAGTACAAAGTGTTAACATCTTTTTCACAAATTAGACATGTTTAGCTTTACTATTTTTGATATCCTCTGATATACTAGTACTAATTGAAAGGAGAAGTTTTACCTATGAAAAAACATGTGATAAAACAAGGCTTATCCTTGCTTTTAGCCATCTGTCTACTAACTTCATTTCCCTGGATGAGCTTCGGTGCTACTGTCACACTAGCACCTACTACCCCCTCTGACACACCTACCATTCAGTCGGAAAGTGCAATCTTGATAGATGGGAAAACAGGGGAGATTTTATATGAGAAAAATGCTTCTGATAAACACTATCCTGCAAGTATTACCAAACTTATGACCGCCCTATTGGCCATTGAGAATCTCAAACCTACTGATGTGATTTCCTTCTCACAAGAGGCAATCAATAGTATGGAATGGAACTCTAGCCGTATTGGTTTCTATGTAGGTGAACAAGTTACTACCGATCAAGCACTTCACGGATTACTTCTCATGTCCGGCAACGATGCAGCAAATGGAATCGCAGAGAAAGTAAGTGGGTCTCTTGACCAATTTGCCGTAAAAATGACAGAACGTGCCAAAGAGTTAGGGGCAAAAAACACAAACTTCGTCAATGCCCATGGTTTGCATGATGAAAATCACTATACAACCGCCTATGATATGGCAATCATTACAAAGGCACTTTATAATAATGACTATTTCCAAGATATTATGGCAACAACTACCTATCAGATCCCCGCTACAAACAAAACACAGGAAACACGCTATCTTTCTCAAGATCACCGTCTCCTTAACAAACTACGTGACAGCAAGATGTATCGCCCTGACGTGATCGGTGGCAAGACAGGCTTTACTGATCAAGCAAGACATACACTTGTAACAATTGCAAAACGTGGTGAGATTGATTTGATTGCCGTTGTTATGAAAGGTGAGAAGCAGGGTGTCTATCAAGATACCAATGCCCTTCTTGATTTTGGATTCAATAATTATCAACCACTGACACTTCACAAACCAGGCGATGTCCTACTTAGCCTCCCGATTTATAGTATTAAAAGTGGTAAACTTTACGAAGCAGGTACCTGCGATATTAGTGTCACAGAAAACCTTTCAGTGCTTGCTCCAAAATCAGTCAAACCCAGAGAACTTCAAACATCACTTGATCTTCCCGAATACCTTGATCTTGGGATCAAAGAAGGTACCACACTCGGAAAGATTACTTACATGAATAATAATAAGCTTCTTGCAGAAAACCAGTTGATCGTTTCAAAAGTATATTTTAAACCGGCACCTCAAAAAGCAAATTCACCATCTGCAACACCTCAGCCCTTTCTATTCCAAATAAATGGCTGGGTATTAGGTAGTATCATTGTTGTAGCAGGTGTGATTCTATACTTCATGAAACGCCCACGTAAAAAGAAATTTAGACATCGCAAAATGAAATTCAGTAAAACATTAAAATAGGAGATTGCCATACGGCAATCTCCTATTCTTTTTAGTGGGGTATGCTTGAAAACGCTACCGCCTCACCATCTCGCCAAAGACGATCCAAACTATAAAATTCGGCCGCTTCTGTATGCAAAATGTGGACAATGACTTGATCATAATCGAGTAAAATCCAAGTTGCAGAATGATAACCTTCCTTCTGATGCACAGTGATCTGATGTTTATTTTCCATCTTGAACTCAATCTCATCGGCTAAGGCCTTTGCCATACGGGTATTGGCTACCGTTACAATCATAAATACATCTGCAATGGATGTAATCTCATGGACGTCAAGTATTTGTAGTTCTTCAGTTTTCTTTTTTTCAATAATGTCATAAAGTTTTTCAGCTAATGCTCTATGATTCATATTCAATAGCACTCCCCTTTACTTACTCATTTTTCTGGCTATACTTTTCGTATTGTGCAATCAATAGTTCCGTATTAGGATGGATAGCTTGTTTTAATATATTCGTCACATAGTTCTTTGATGCACACAAAGCTTCATACATTGCCTTGTTTAAATCTACTTTTGCAAGACGCCTAATTTTTTCCATTGCAGGGTAAGGCTTTCGCCCCAACTCTATCATATCTGCAAGGTACACAATTTTTTCGATATCTGTCATGTCCACTCTACCTACCGTATGGTAGCGCATACTATCTAATATATCTTGATCGTGTATATTCCAATCTTTTTCTAGGAGTGCTGCTGCAACTTTTCCATGTGCAAGGTCTATATGCTCTTGCTCAAATGCATCTAATGTGATATTCATTTCTTCACACAGCGCTTGAAGCCTATCTTCCCCTAGCTCCTTCGCCACATCGTGAAATAATGCGCCTACAAACACCTTATCTGTATTCACATCATGTAGTTTAGCGAGTTCTAAAGCCATCTCCACTACCCCACGGGTATGGGCATAGCGTTTTGATGAAAGTTTACCTTCTACATAAGCACGCATCTGTTGCATCACCCCTTCCGTAAAGGATACTCGCTCTTCATATAGCCCATATTTGCTAATATAACTCTCTACTGCTTCTGTCACAAGGTAGCGTATAGGCCGCTCCTCCTCCACACGCTGACGAATATCAGAAGATGAAATCGCAAGTGCTGGAACCTCTAGGAATTTGATACTCGTCTCATAGTTAAGGCGTAATTCCTCAACTTGCCTAATGAGTTGTTCCTTCTTGTATCCAGGTCTTGTCACTGCCACAAAGGTGCAGATCTTGAGTAACTCTTCGGGATTTTTCCAAGTCAAAATCTCGTGAATTGCATCAGCCCCTGTAATAAAGTAGAGCTTCACTTCTTTGCCATAGATCTGCTTAAGTTCTTTCATCGTATCGACAGTATAAGTCGTCCCCTCACGATCAATCTCCATACGTGATACTTTGAAGTAGGGATTTGTTGCTGTTGCAAGTACAGTCATCAAATAACGTTGCTCTGCTGATGTAATATTTAAACTTGCCTTGTGTGGTGGATTCCCCGTTGGTATAAATAGAACTTCATCAATATTAAATTCATGTCTTACTGCCTCTGCTGTCACTAGATGCCCCATATGTATCGGGTCAAATGTACCACCCATGATCGCTAGCTTTTTGATAGGTTGTTGCTGCTTGTTCATAGCAATAACGCTCCTTTTAAATGAATTTGATGTTTCATAAAAGTTCTCTATACACATCAACACGCTATTCCCTAAGTCATAGCGTGTTGATTGTTAGATATAAGTTTTAACCTATGACGGTAAAACGATTTTTTGATTCTTTTTGAACGGTTTATAAAGCACAATCTTTTTCCCAATGATTTGCACTGGAATGGCATGGCTACGTTCACTAATCACGCTACAGATGTCTTTAGGGTCTTCAAGGCAGTTTTGTTGTACACCTAATTTGATGAGTTCTCTTGCTTCTAATGCCTCAATCACCGCTTCTGTAAGTTCAGGTGTGACACCATTTTTTCCAATATAGATAATTGGATCTATCTTTTGAGCTACTGATCTAAGATAAGCTCTTTGTTTACTTGTAAGTGTTTGCATTAACTTTCTCCTCTATTTGAAGTACTCAAATTCTAAATCGTAAATTTTAACTGTATTACCTTCTTCCACACCAGCTGCCTCAAGCGCTTCAATAATACCTTTTTCACGTAGGTATCTTTGGAAGAACGCAAAGCCTTTCTCACTTTCTAGTGATGTGTATCCGATCATTTTCTCAACGCCCACACCTTCAACCACAAAGTAGCCTTCTTCAACTTCTTCAATAGTAAATGGTGCATTCTGGTCGTCTAATTCTTCAACGAACTCTGGCTCAAAAATAATCATTTCATTTGGAACTGTTGCTAATAACTCAGCCACTTCTTTCAGAAGTTCTTGTAAGTTATCATTTGCTGCTGCAGAAATTGCAATTACTTTAAGCCCTTTTGGCTCAAATTCAGCTTTAAGACGTGCAAGATTTTCTTCTGATCCCTCTACGTCCATCTTATTTGCTGCAATAACTTGTGGCTTCTCTTCAAGAATTGTTGGATTATATTTATCGATTTCTTCACTAATCGCATAGATATCCGCTACCGGGTCTCTACCCTCAGATCCTGATGCATCTACAACATGTACAAGTACTTTTGTACGTTCTACGTGACGAAGGAAATCATGACCCAATCCAACACCTTCAGATGCACCCTCAATTAACCCTGGGATATCTGCCATAACAAACTGTTTACCGTAATTGTTAGACACAACACCTAGGTTTGGTGCCAATGTCGTGAAGTGGTAGTTTGCAATCTTAGGTTGTGCATTACTTACCATAGAAAGTAATGTTGATTTTCCGACATTCGGATAACCTACCAATCCAACATCTGCAATCATTTTAAGTTCAAGGATTACCCAATATTCTTTTGCCTCTTGGCCTTTTTGTGCATATTGAGGTGCCTGACGTGTAGCTGTAGCAAAGTGTTGGTTTCCTCTACCACCTTTACCACCTTTGAAAATAATATGTTTCTCACCGATTTGGTGTAAGTCTGCTATGACTTTGCCTGACTCTGCTTCTCTAATGATTGTTCCTTGAGGTACTTTGATAATCATATCCTCACCATCTTTACCATGACAACGCTTTTTGCTACCGTTCTCGCCATTTTCAGCTTTGTAATGTCTATTATGTCTGAACTTCATTAAAGTGTTCATCCCAGGATCTACTTCAAAAATAACATGGCCTCCGCGACCACCGTCACCACCATCTGGTCCACCATTTGGAACATATTTTTCTCTTCTAAAAGAAACGTGGCCATCGCCACCTTTTCCGGACTTTAAGAAGATCTTTACTTTATCTACGAACATATATTCACTCCTTTCTGTTGCATCTCTTTTATAGTATTAACATTCTACGAGATTTTAACAGGTAATACAAAAAGAAGGCTCCAACAGACGTTGAAACCTCCTAATGGTTATATTAAGCTTCTTGAGCCACTGGGTATACAGAAACTTGTTTCTTATCTCTACCTTTACGCTCAAATTTAACTTTACCATCTACTAATGCGAATAAAGTATCGTCGCCACCGCGTCCAACATTTACTCCTGGATGGATCTTAGTTCCTCTTTGACGGTATAAGATATTACCAGCTTTTACAAATTGTCCATCTGCTCTTTTTGCACCTAAGCGTTTAGATTCAGAGTCACGACCATTTTTAGTTGATCCAACTCCTTTTTTATGAGCAAAAAACTGAAGGTCAAAACGTAACATTCAATTCACCTCCCAAGTTTTAATTGTTTTTAATATGATTAATTTTAATGTATTCTCCGTACATTTGTTCAATCGTTTCTAAGCCTAAGATCATACTGTTAAGTAATAACGTACAATCCTTGTACTCATGTCCTTGTTTTCTTTTTGGAAAACTGCAGTCGATTACTCCATCTTGGCGATTGAGACCATTGATAGAGATTTTTTCTTCCGTATATGCCTCAATCGAATTAATCGTATTGAAGACAAGGATGCTTACTGCTGAACAAACAATGTCAGAACCTGCTTCGGCATAGCCAGCATGTCCAGCCACGTTCATGCGATACAATAAGTCTTTTTTAAAAAACAAGTCTACACAAATCATAAGAATTAAGCTTCGATAGCTGTAATTTTAACTTTTGTGAATGGTTGACGATGACCTTGCTTTTTGTGGTAAGATTTTTTAGCTTTGTATTTGTAAACAATAACTTTTTTGTTTTTGCCTTCTTCTACAACATCTGCTTTAACTGTCGCACCAGCAACAACTGGGCTACCCACTGTAAGCGCGTCATCTTTAGAAATAGCTAATACTCTGTCGAATACGATTGACTCGCCAGCAGCAACGTGTAATTTCTCAACTTTGATGCTTGAACCAACTTCTACTTTGTATTGCTTTCCACCAGTTTCAATAATTGCGTACATTGTGTACACCTCCTTATTCCGAAAACTCGCCGAATACGGTACTCAAATGAGTTTAGACCTCTTCGTGCGGCTAAAACACTTGTTTAATATAGCATATCCATTTTCATATGTCAACCTCATTATGCTAAATGTGATAATTAAATGCATATTTTTCACTTTCACCCGAATCCTCAAGATGAATTGTGAGTCCATATACCTTTTGGTAACGGCTGACAAGGTCATGCTCCCGCCAGAATGCAGCAAGAAATCTATCAATATTGAGATAAATTTCTTGCTGTGTTGTCTGACTGACAACATGTTTTATTTTTTGTTCAATTTCGAAGGTTGTCAAATAAGCATTAGGCTTTGCAGCCAGATTGCCACAACTCTGGCATCCACGTAAAAGAACATCTGAGAGTTTAGGGTACTTCTTTTCGCGACTCATCTGAAGAAGATCTAACTCGCTAATAGGGAATACTTTAGTCCGTGCACCATCTATGCGCTGCGCCTCTTCTTTTGCAAACGCATAAAGTTTTTCCTTAAGCTCTCTTGTCTTAATATCAATCAAATCCAAGATGACTATTCCTGCTATATTTCGGTAAACCATCTGTTTAAGCGTCTCACGTATTGCAAATTCGTTGATTTCTTTAATTGATTGTTCCTGATTTTTCTTTTCAATAGCCTTAGCACTATTCACATCCACTACAGTCATAGCCTCTGTACTCTCAATCACAAGATTGCCACCATTCTTAAGCCATACTTTACGTCGTAAGGCTTGTTCAAAAGGTTTTTCAATACCATATACCCCAAATAGATTCTCTGTATAAGGATATGCTTTTGTGGTGACCTCAACTTGTGGCAAGTAGTCCCTAAGATGCGTTTCAAGTTCTTCAAGCACCTGCATATCATTAGAAATAAGTACGACTTCATCTTGTGGGGATACCCATTCTCTAAGGAGTTGAAGTGCAAGCGATTGATCTTCCAACAATACAGTTCCTCGTGCCATTGTATCTTTATACTGCATGAGTTTTTTAGCACGTGCCATCAAATGTTTTGCTTCTGTACGAAGCACTTCTTCTGACGCCTCCACACTATTAGTGCGAATAATAAAGCCGAACCCCTCTTCTCTGATCGATTCAATCATTGCTTTAAGTTCCATACGTTGTTTTGGGTCAGTAATTTTTCTTGAAATATTGATTGTATCCTCAAATGGCAAGCATACAAGATAATACCCCGGTATATTGATAAACGCAGATAACTTATGCCCTTTATCTCCAGTATTTTCTTTAGTCACCTGCACAGGTAACCGAAGTCCCTGTTGCACACGCTTGTTATAGCATGTCGGAATCTTTGTCAGATGAAGTAGACCATTCTTTTCCTCGCCAAAGTTCACAAATGCAGCTTTAAGGTGCGGTGCAACTTTCTCTATTTGCCCTTGGATCACCTTGCTTTGTCCTGTAGGATTGAAAGTTTGATCAACATAAAACTGTTTGCACTCCCCATCAATGAGAAGTGCAATACGGCTTAGTACCACAGATTTTTCAACAATAATTTGTTTTTTCATTAGACTCTTTTATAAGCATCGAGCGCTACAAGCTCTTCAGCTTCATTTAAATGATAAAGTTCTTGGCGTTCCACGCTATAAGAAAGCCCTTCATAGTTTGCGCCTACCAAACTCTGAACAAGTAGATCGGGGCTAAGGTTTTGTTTACTACCTGCCATAATAGTCGCTTGAATGATAACCTCTGCCTCTGATTCTTCCAACTCAAATTCACAGATCAATGGCTTGATATCTACTTCTTTTTCTGATTTTTTGGTCTTTTTAATTACTTTGATCTCTTCTTGATCCATAACTGCAACGATTCCTTGCACCGCATGCTCGCCAAGTGCCGCCTTTGGCAAGCTAATTTGGTAATCTGCCGCATCCACAAGACTCATGAGTGATTCTGTACTTGTTGGCATCTCAAAAGCATCAACCACGTCAATTCCCCTTACAAGAATTTTATCTAAACGTGCTTTGACTTCTTCTGCACTCATATCCTCCGCTGTGACAATATCCATATACTCTCCTGTACTACTTACCCCTACTGAAAGTGGCATCGCAAAATACACAAGTGCATGTGGGTTGAACCCTTGAGAGTAGGCAATAGGAATACCTGCCGCCTTGATTGCTCTTTGGAAAAGTCTCACTGTATCTAGATGTCCTACAAATTTGACATTACCTTCTTTTGTGAATTTTACTCTAATTCTCATAGCATACTCCTTTATTAAACTTGCTTGCACCACAACCTGAACATTTCTCGCGGCAGTGAGGTGTTGTCGCAGCTTCCTTTGACTTTTTACTTTCTCTAATGAGGAAGTTCTTAGTCACGCCAATATCAATGTGATCCCATGGAAGAACCTCTTCATAAGAACGCTCACGTGTAGCATAAAAATCAAAGTCTACGCCACTTTTTTCAGATGCTTTAACCCAACGCTCGCCCTTAAAGAATTCACCCCAGCTATCAAACTTACAGCCCTCTTTGTATGCTTCAAAGAGAAGATTTGCCACTTTTCTATCTCCACGTGCAATAACAGCCTCGAGGACACTCGTTTTTGCATCATGATGGTTATATTTGATTTGTTTACGTGTGATCGCACGTTTGAGTAACATATGTTTTGACATGAAAGATTCACAGGTATCTTGTCCATGCCATTGGAATGGTGTAAATGGCTTTGGTACAAAACAAGATGTACTAATAACAAGTTGTAAACCACCTTGTGGCCGCTCTTCTTTTGGTAATGAGAAGAATGTATGCGCAATTTTATCACCAAGTTCTGCAATCCCTAAAATATCCTCTTCAGTCTCAGTTGGTAATCCGAGCATAAAGTAAAGTTTCACACGGTTCCATCCACCTTCAAATGAAAGACGACACCCATTTAAAATTTCTTCTTCGCTAATATTCTTATTAATAACATCTCTCATACGTTGTGACCCTGCTTCTGGTGCAAAAGTTAGGCTACTTTTACGTACTTCTTGCACTTTTTGCATGAGATCTACAGAGAAAGCATCCACACGTAGTGATGGCAACGAAATATTAACCGCATTACTTCCACATAAGTCAAGGAGTTCCCCTGCAAACTCTGGAAGCTGACTATAATCACTTGTACTGAGTGAGGCTAATGAGATCTCTTCATAGCCTGTAGAAGCTAGCAAGTTTTGTGCGTGTTTGATGAGTGTGTCTTTTGACTTTTCTCTCACAGGTCGATAAATCATCCCCGCTTGACAGAAACGACACCCTCTTAGACATCCTCTAAACATCTCCAGTGTCACACGATCATGCACTGCTTGAATCCAAGGAATTACTTGGCGATCTGGATAAAACACTTCATCAAGATCACGTACGATCACCTTGTGGATTTTCTCTGGTGCATCTGGATGAAGACGTTTCTTCTCTGCGATTGTCCCATCTTCATTATAAACTTCTTCGTAGAAACATGGTACGTAAATACCCTCCACTTTAAGCAGCGCTTCTAAAAATTCTTTCTTAGTTTTTCCTGCTTTTTTATATTCTTTGTAAAGATCAAAGATCTCATCATAACAATGCTCACCTTCACCAAGATAGAAGCAATCCACAAACGGTGCCAGTGGTTCTGGATTATATGCACAAGGCCCACCCGCTATAACAATTGGATCTTCCTCTGTTCTTTCATGACTCCAAATTGGTACATTAGCAAGTTCTAACATATTCAAGATATTTGTATAGCTCATTTCATATTGAAGGGTAAATCCTAAGAAATCAAACGCTTTTACAGGTGTATGTGATTCGAGTCCAAATAGTGGAATGTTTTGTTCTCTCATAATGGCTTCCATATCTGTCCACGGTGCAAATACACGTTCACACAATGTATCTTCTCTTCTATTGAAGAAATGGTATAGAATCTGCATTCCTAAGTGACTCATCCCTACCTCGTATACGTCTGGGAACGCAAACGCAAAATGAATATCTACATCCTTAGGATCCTTTGTATAACTATTGATTTCACCACCAATATATCTGGCTGGCTTGTCAACTTGTTTCAGTATTTCATCTGATAAATTAACTTTTGTCATGAGTATCCTCCATTTTAAAATTCATTACTTTTATTAGTATATCCTTCTTTGGGCAAATAAAAAAAGACTTAAAAAAGTCTTTTTTATCTAACTACTTCACGCCAGCCTAAATCACCACGTTCTAGTGCTTTAACCAGCAATTCAGCTGTCGCTAAATTAGTAGCAATTGGAATATTATGAATATCACATAATCGCTCCAGTGCACCCACATCCGGCTCGTGCATTTTTTGAGTGACAGGGTCTCTCAAGAAGATGACCATATCTAGCTGATTGTGTGCAATCTGCGCACCTAACTGCTGGGCGCCACCAAGATGCCCAGCCAAATACTTATACACGTTGAGATTCGTTGCTTCTTCAACGAGTCTTCCCGTTGTTCCTGTTGCGTACAACGTGTGTTTTGCAAGTATATGTCTATAAGCAATCGTAAAGTTTTCCATTAATTTCTTCTTTGCATCATGTGCTATAAGTCCAATATGCATGTGTCATTTCCTCCCTAAAACATTGTTGTTTTTTTGCGCATACCTACATTTAAAACCAATCCCATGCCTAGCATGTTTGCCCACAGAGAACTTCCTCCATAACTGATAAACGGTAAAGGTAATCCTGTGTTAGGAAGTAAACTTGTTACCACGCCCATGTTGACAAATGATTGCATCGCAATCATCCCGATATAACCTACAACAATAAACTTCCCAAAATCATCGGGGGCCGCATGTGCGATCCATAATCCCCTTGCAATTAGCATCAGTATCAGCAGGATCATGGTTACCACACCAATAAACCCAAACTCCTCTGCAATAATTGCTACGATAAAGTCATTGTGCGATTCAGGTAAGTAGTTGAGCTGACTGATAGCGCCTTGGTATAAACCTTTTCCTTTGATCCCACCGGAACCAATGGCGTGGACTGACTGATTGGTCTGGTAATTGTCACCTAAGGAGTCTCCTCCTTCAAGCTTGGTCATAATACGCTCCCTTTGATAGGAGGCAATAATCTTCTGGTTTGGATTTTGAATAATATAGGTCATTCCACCAACCAAAATTACAAGCCCAATTAAGGCAGCTGACACCATATACTTAAAATTAAGTTTACTTACAAATAATTGTACCACTAACAATGCCACAATGACAAGACTAGTCGATAAATTCGGCTGGCGATTGATGAGAATAAACGGTACAAATTGAAATAAAGCAATTGGGATAAGTGGCACCAAAGTATTGATGCGGTCATTATATTTGTCAATAATTTTTGCTGTACATAAAATCGTTGCAATCTTAGCAAACTCAGAAGGTTGAATCTGCATACTACCTATTTCAATCCACCTTGCTGCCCCATTCTTTGCTTCTCCAAGGAAAAAGACTGAGATCAATACGACGATCATAATCCCATAAATCACCAGGTACCATTCACCCAAAAAGTGATAATCTATACTCATCACAAGTCCCATCAGTACAAGACCGATTACAAAAAATAGGATCTGCTTGGTTACGATGTCACTTTGTCCTGAATATAAAGTTGCACTACTAATTGCTAATGTACCTAGCCCTGTAAGTGCTAACATAATAAGGATCATAAAATAATCGATATGTTTGATGTACTCTTTTTTGAAATGAAACATCTATCCAATTCCCTTCTATAGCAGATAGGTGAGCAGCAAAGCTACTCACCTATCGCACTTTTTTTAAATTCTTGATTGGAATATTAGCCGAAAGTACGGGAGATTTCTGACCACTTGCATCTCCTTGAAGTGTTGACACCTCAATATTAAAATCTTCAGTATCGATATCTACGTATTTAGAAATAACGGCAATAATATCTGCGCGCATCATCTCTAAAAGCTCCGTAGAACAATTGATACGATCATGAATGAGAACTAACTTAAGACGATCTTTTGCAACATTACTTGATTGATTCTTTTTACTTCCAAATAAACTACTTAAGTCCAGCATACCGTAGGCCTCCTCTTTCACTTAATTGGCAAAACCAAAGATTTTTTTAAGCTTGTCTAAGAAGCCATTGCCTGAATCCAGATCAAGAAACGGAACTTCTTTTCCTTCAATACGATTTGCAATATTTCTGAATGCCTTTCCTGCAAGAGAATGATTATCAGAAACAGCTGGCTCACCTTTATTGGTTGTAATGACAATTGCCTCATCATCTGGCACAACACCTAGAAGGTCAATTGCTAAAATTTCCACAACATCTTCCATCGCCATCATATCTCCACGTTTTACCATATTCATACGCACACGATTGATAATGAGTTTTGACTTAGTAATACCATTTGCTTCAAGTAATCCAATGATACGATCTGCATCTCTTACAGCTGAGACTTCTGGTGTTGTCACAACAACTGCACTATCCGCACCTGCCACAGCATTTTTGAACCCTTGTTCAATACCCGCTGGGCAATCCACAATAATATAATCAAAATCTTCTTTTAGACTTTCACATAATTTTTTCATTTGCTCTGGGCTCACAGCATCTTTATCACGCGTTTGTGCTGCTGGCAATAAAAATAATCCTTCATAACGCTTGTCCTTGATCAGTGCCTGTTTCAGACGGCATCTACCCTCTACCACGTCTACCAAATCATAAACAATCCTATTTTCAAGCCCCATAACAACATCTAAATTTCTTAATCCGATATCTGCATCTAAGAGCACGACCTTATATCCTAATAAGTTCAAAGCTGTTCCAATATTTGCAGAGGTTGTTGTCTTACCTACACCACCTTTACCGGAAGTAACAACAATCACTTGACTCATAAAGATTCCCCCTAATAATTATTCTTTCGTATCTTAATTTTATTGTATCATATGATTCAGCGTTTTAAAATCTATTTCATCCACATAAATTTGCTCATCCACTAAATAGGCAATTTGCGGTTCATAGTTCTTCTTTTTATTAGATAAGATGCCCCAATCTGGAGATTGTGCAACAACATTACGTATACCAATCTGCGTTGGGTACATATTAAGTGCAACAACATAAGGCGTATGAACCTGCCCATTACGTCCTGCATAAACCTTCCCATGAAGGTTTCCTAATATAATAATATGACCATCTGCACTTACCACTGCCCCAGGATTTACATCACCTAATACCACAACACTTCCAGGATAGGAGATTTCTTGTCCTGATCTTACCATCCCATAATGGAAATACGTCATTCCACCTGGGTTTTGTTCGACTTCTGCTCTAAGCCACTCCCAATTGCGATCTTTTATTTCTGACTTTTCCCCTTCTAGTCCATGTATAAAAGACACGCCTACTACGTTTTGTGTTGCCATAATTGTTGTCAGTTCTTGCTGTTCTACTTCGGTTAGGTCTCTTCCCTTGAACTTAACATTGACTCTTGCACCTTCAAAAAACTTCTTAGAATCCTCTAGTTTCTCAACGAGTTGCCGCGTAATGGCTTCAAAACGTGCACTTTCATGTAGAATGATTGTAATCCCATCACCTACGCCTTTGAATACAACGAGATTTTTATCGCCCACTGTAATCCCCCTTATTGTATAAACATGTTATCTAAAGTTGTTTTATCTGCCTCTTGTTCAAGTTCAAAGTATGCCGTGAGTATGTCTCTTGCTACCTGTGTATTATAACGACCTAGTCCATCTGTACTATACATGCTCGTCACAATAGCTACTTGTGGTTTATCATAAGGTGCAAAGGCTGCAAACCAACTATGTTCATGCCCACCCTCTTGTGCTGTACCCGTCTTACTTGGCACATCAATAGGGAATCCACTGAACACAACGCGGGCTGTACCACCTACATCTTGTGTTGTTTTTAACATTCCCTCATGGATTAAGCCCATTGTTTGCTTTGGAATATCCAGATCCGAATATTTCACACTTTCTTTGGCTTCATAGTCACCACTATCTTTTTGATCATTGATTCCATTTACGATGCGTAGGTCAAAGACCTCTTCACCATTAGCAAGTGCAGCCACATACCTAGCAAGTTGTACTGGTGTATACGCATTATAACCCTGTCCAATTGCTGTACGAATTGTAATACCATCTGACCATTCCATCTCTACATTCTTTAGAAGATAGCTACTCATAGTGTTGACAATCCCACCAATCATCTTATCGCCTACCATCTTCACATAGTTCGATGTATCTGCCTCAAGATTCTCAATGCGCTTTCTTAGTTCTGCCACAACAGGTGAATCTGGACTTTTACGTACCTCTCTATTATAGAGTGTATTATATGCATGCTCATAAGCATCTAATATATCATCTGTATCAATCTTTTCTAAGACTTGATTCACAGTTTCTTGAATATCATCTCGTATCATATATTCTAAATGTTGATTGAGTCTGACACGTGCCTTACTCTTGAGCGAGCGTGCGGCGGTATCAGAAATTGTTTTCTCTACAATATCTGCAATCGTTGCTTCCACATTCATCTGCAAATCACTTTGTACTGCTACGAATGCCTCATCCAAAACACCGGTCAACTTCTTATCTAAGGCATCCTGCAGAAGCGGTTCGATATTACGCTTGAGTTCATACTGTGTAAGATAATCAATCTGATCTTCAACGGAATCACTTTTTTGATCAATAATTGGATATACCCCATTACGAAGCATTTGTTCCATGCCTTCTACACGTGTTGCACGTGTTTCTTCTGTCATATTTCTTAGAGAATAAAGTACATTACTCATCTGGCTATTAACCAAACTTTTTGGTGTGGAGACATTTGGCGTTGCCTCCGCTAATTCAATCCCAGTTTTCTGATCAAGTCCAAACATATGCACATACTTGGTCAAAGTATCAATATTAGCATAAGGCCCTGTTCCTTTTGATGCAAGGCGCATAGCCGTTTCATAGAAATAAACATTACATGAAACTTCTAGTGCACTTGTAACATCTACATGTCCATGACTTCCACCATTTTTACCATATATCCAACATTTTGGATAAGGTGCACCCGCACCTGTGTAAAAACCTGTATCATAGATTGTTGTCTGCGGTGTAATAACACCCTCCTCAAGGCCTGCAATGGCCGTGATCATCTTAAAGATTGATCCTGGTGCTTTCTTGGTCATGATTGCACGATTCCACAACATACTACGATCATCAAACAATGTCCCATAATAACTATTGAAATTCGTAGTCATCTGATTACTATCAAACGAAGGATACCCAACAAGTGCAAGCACTTCTCCTGTATTCACATCCACGACAACTGCTGTTCCACTAAACGGATCCACAGAAAACTGCTTTGGCTTCAAATTCCCTGACTCAAGTTGCTGAATCATAATATGTTCTGCACTACCTAGTCGATTTTGTTTGATAGCAGTTACTGTACTTTCCGGCAGGTGCATGCTCCCTTGTTCGTGAAACAGGAGCACAAGATCTTTGTCTGTAATCTGTGTGTTATCTTCCTCCAGCATTTGTACAAGAAGATCCGTCATACCCATATCTTCCTTTATCAATGGATCTAGGCTATTATATTCTTGCTCAAGTTTCTTGTAAACTTCAGCCTGTTTGGAGCCTTCAGGTGCTTTTGCCATTTTTCTAACATCTAACTGACTACTTTCAACCATGGAAATCAATATTTCACGAGCCTTCAGTGGTGGCGTATCCGAACTTTGTGCTCTCAATCTTGTTACAAGTGCCTCACTAAGCCTTTTTTCCAAACTCTCATAAGCTGCACGTTGCAAATCAAGGTCTATTGTCAAAAACACATCATTCCCTTGTATTGCATCATCCTTTTCGATTGTATGCACTTTTCGCCCCACGTTATCAACCTCTACACGTTCAATTCCTTTTTTTCCTCTAAGCTCGTCTTCCATTGTCTTCTCAATACCATCTTGCCCCACCACATCATCTTTATCATAGCCCATATTTTTCATATCTTCATATTGTGTATCAGTAATCGTACGGGTATACCCTAATACATTTCCTAACACTTCACCTTCAGGATAATACCTTACAGGTTCCACATCAACCACTACACCAGGAAACTCTGTCAATCTTTCCTCAATCTGCGCAACAGTTTCTTCTGATACATTGTTAGCAATGGTTACAAGCTTATATTTGCGGTAGGCAAATGTATAGATTTCACATCTAAGTGCGATAATTTTTCTTGCGTCTTCATCAGAAAAGCTTGTATCAATAGTGAAACTATCTCTGAGGTAATCCACCAATTGATCTGCTGAATAAGATAGGAGTTCTTGTCTATGGTTTTCATCATTATATGGAATAGAGTACATAAATTGGTTGATAGCTGTCTGGCTACCTGTATATTCAAAAGGAATGGTTTGAGATATCGGGACTTTATCGATGTATTGATCATCATTTTCGAGGAGTAGGTTAGCTACATCTAACAACACTTGATTAAGCTTTTCTTTACTAATACGAACTTGCTGATCCACTTTCAATACTTTGGTAGGTTGATTAACTGCTAAAGGTCTCCCATAGCGGTCAAAAATGCGTCCTCTTGTAGAGGGAATTTCAATCATACGTTCAACACTTGCTCGGAGCTTCGTTGCATAATTATCGTATTCGACAATCTGTAAGTTGTAGAATTTTAATATCAATATACCAAACAAAAGGGTGATGCCCATAAAGACAACAAATACCCTTTCCTGAAAAAGGCCCAGGAGTTTATTAAAATGTTTCTTCATCGTTTTCCTCCTACAACCTAAAATATATTACGTGTGTGCTTTTCTTTCTCTTCTAATTTCTCGTTAATCAAATACATGATTTGATACACCACCAAAGAAAGTGTGGCTGTATAAATCAGTTCTGGAATTAAGCGATTAGTAAGAAAGAAAGTAAAATTCGTTCGCCCACGCATCAAAAAAATAAAAATTGAGGCAATGCTTGAAAACACACTACTTGCCAATGTACATGCAAATGGCATAATAAAATTTTCTCGGTAACAGTTTTTATTGAGTCTGCCGCACATGTATCCAATGATTCCATAAGTGAGTGCTGTTAAACCAAATAGCGAACCAAATACAATATCATAGAGTACTCCTGCACATAGACCAATAATCGTACCCTCTTTGCTCCCTCTCAGGAGCGCAAAGGCCACGATAATCATAATCATAAAATTAGGTGCGACGCCACCTATTCTCAAATATTGAAATACGGTTGTACTTAAGATGTGTACCCCAATCAATAAACCACCTATTACGAATGCTCTCATGGCGCCACTCCTTCTTTCTGTGTAATCACTACCACATTGCTAAGGTGTTTAAAATCAATAAAAGGTTTGATGTATGCATATTGTGTTAGCCCATTCTTTCCTGTAGTTACTTCCTCTACTACTCCAATAGGTATACCCGGTGGATAAACAGCGCCTAAGTGTGAGGTGATAATCTGGTCACCCTTCACCACATCAGATGCAATATCCAACTCCATTTTGCAAATACCTTGTTCAATGAGTTCTATTTCACCCTTCACCATCCCAAGATCACCTGTTCGCACAATCTTACCACTCACTGCACTACGGTCATCAATGATGGCTTCTACAGTAGCCGAGAAAGCTGTTACTTCCACAACGTGTCCAACAAGGCCTCCACCGGCAAGAATGACATCATTCTTACGCACGCCATCTGTACTCCCTTTATCAATAGTAAAACGTTGATACCAGTTGCCAGGATCCTTTGCAATAATATTTGCTCCCATACTTGGATAATCTTTGTAACGCTGAGCAATATCAAGAAGGCTCTTCAAATAATCATTTTCATCTTTATACTGATTCAATATGGCATTTTCATAGAGTAGTTTTTCGTTTTCTCTAGAAAGCTTTTCATTTTCAACAATGAGTGTATCAAGATCATTAAAGTATCTTGATACACCCTCTATTTTGTGCGTTAAACTTGTGAGTCCCTTTTGAAAAGGATAGGTGATCACATCTGCCACGCTACTTACCACCGCTATCTCAAAAGAATTACCTACAATAACGATGCTTGTTAGTGTTGCTGCAACACCTAATGCTATAATAATAGTCTTCTTTTTAAATTCTTTTGATAATTTCAAGGTACATCTCCCCTTGTCTATTTATCGTCGGCAAATAATCCTGCCCATTTTTCGATATTCTCTAAGGCAAGTCCTGTACCACGTGCAACACAATCTAATGGTTCCTCCGCGATTTTGACAGGCATGCCTGTTTCAAGGCTAATGAGTGTGTCTAAGCCCGTAAGAAGTGCACCACCACCTGTAAGCATGATTCCACTTTCCATAATATCTGCTGATAATTCTGGTGGTGTCTTTTCAAGTGTGTATTTAATTGCTTCAACAATGGCATTAACAGGTTCTTTGATTGCTTCTGTTACTTCACTAGATGTAATTGTAAGGATTTTTGGGAGACCTGTTACTAAGTCACGTCCTCTAATCTCCATTGTTTTTTGTTCTTCTGTTGGGTAAGCCGCACCAATTGTTACCTTAATTTGCTCAGCTGTACGTTCTCCGATCATAAGGTTGTACTCTTTTTTGATATAAGAAACGATGTACTCATCAAACTCATCACCTGCAATACGAAGTGATTTACTTGCAACAATTCCACCTAAAGAAATAACAGCTACATCTGTTGTACCCCCACCGATATCAACAACCATATTTCCTGTCGGCTCTTCTACTCTTAAGTTTGAACCAATCGCTGCCGCCATAGGCTCTTCCATAATAAGTGCTTGTTTTGCACCCGCCTTAAGTGTTGCTTCTTCAACTGCACGCTTCTCTACTGATGTAACACCTGATGGTACACAGATAATAACACGTGGTTTTGGTGAGAACATTGATTGCTTGTACGCCTTACCGATGAAGTATCTTAACATCGCTTCTGTTGTACTGAAGTCTGCAATAACACCATCTTTTAATGGTCTAATTGCTACAATATTTCCCGGTGTTCTACCGATCATTTTTTTAGCTTCATCACCTACTGCTAAAATTTGATTGGTTTTATCTTTGATGGCTACTACAGATGGTTCGTTCACCACAATACCTTTTCCTTTTACAAATACCAATGTGTTCGCTGTTCCTAAGTCAATTCCCATATCTCTGCCGAACATTTTCTTTCCTCCTAATCTATATTAAAAAAATAGTCTAATTATCTACGAAATCTTAAATACACAAAATCCCATATTTAACATGATACCTTTTTTTTCTTCACTTTTCAACAGTAAACCATTAAGATACTTTAAATTTTTATAAATAGTTTTTTTCCTTAAGACTGGTATAGCTGTGATTTCCTAGGATAATATGATCCACCAAAGGAATACCAACCATCTGACCTACATCTTTCAGTCTTTTTGTAATTTGTATATCTTCTGTACTTGGCTCCGGATCCCCACTAGGATGATTATGCAAAACAATCATACTATATGCTGATTTTGAAATGGCATAGCGATAAACTTCTCGTGGATGAACAATTGATGCCGTCAGACTTCCTGTTGAAATGGCACGATAATGCAGAAGTTTACACTTGGCATCCAATAGGATCGCCACAAAATGTTCCTCTTTTCTTGCGCCAAACTCTGGAATAAAGTATCTCGCTACCATTGAAGGGTCTGTAAACTGTTCTTTGTTGACATCCTCATTTTGAATTAGGCGTTTGCACATCTCAAGAAGACATAAAATCTGTGTTGCTTTCACTGTACCTATCCCATCTACACTAACAAGGCTTTCCATCTGATGATCGTAAAGATGTGCCAACCGTGCTTCATGCCGATGATCCTCTAAGAGTCGTCTCGCAAGTTCGAGTGCGTTGCAATTTTGTGTACCACTTCTGAGCAGTACTGCCAAAAGTTCAACATCTGTCAGTGCCTGTGGTCCTAATTGTGCTACTTTTTCATAGGGCCTCATGTACTGAGGCACTTCCTCCATTTTCATACGATCCCTCCTGATAAAAATTATTACCAAGTTATGTATTATTAATACCGTTATGTAATAAATAAAAAAGGAAAATACGAACGCTCGTATTTTCCTTTTTTATTTATTACATCTTGAGATTATTTTTTTTCAAATAATCATATACAAGTTGAATAGGCAGACCCATTACATTGTAATAATCGCCTTCTATCCTAGAGATAAAAATAGATGCATAGCCCTGTATACCATAGGCACCTGCTTTATCCATTGGTTCTCTTGTCTCTATATAATAGGAAACTTCTCTGTCAGACAACTCTTTAAAATAAACAATTGTGCGATCAAAAAACAGCTCTACTTTGTCTTCATCTTGCTTAACCATGCATACACCTGTCACTACCTCGTGAGCACGTCCACTCAGCAGTCCTAACATCTCTTTTGCATGCACCTCATCTCTAGGTTTACCCAAAATCTGGCCATCACAGATTACCACTGTATCACACCCTAAAACCCATTGTTCCTTGAACGACTGTGCCACTGCAAGTGCCTTCTTTTTTGCCAATTGCATGACATTCTCTTCTGCGGATAAGCCTTCTATTAATGTTTCATCCACTTCTTTTACAGCCACATCAAATGGCACTGGTATAAGCTTCATCAACTCTTTTCGTCTTGGTGAACCCGAAGCTAAAATTACTTTTTCCTTCATCATGATCTCCTACTTATATTTTTTTATAGACAAATATACCACCCATCATCCCTAATATCCCAACCAACGTAATTTGGATAGTAAATTGTACAGCCATTTGAATTACACCTAGATCAATAGCTACTGGCTTTTCTAGCCCAAATGACTGCCCATAGCTTAGAAATGCAAGAAATGGCACCTCATTGCATAACTCACCTAAGAAATTACCTACTGTAAGTCCTGCTAACATACATAGCAATAACACCCAAAAACTTTTACCTTTCATATGATCCCCCTTTATCTTTTGTCCCTTAACTTCATTTTATCACATCTTTAAGAAATTTCACAAAAGAAAAGGCCAATAGTCTCACTATTAGCCTTCCCGCTTATCTCTGGATAATTGCATGCGTTGGACACTTGGCTTCACATTTGCCACACTTTGTACACAACTCAGGATCAATAACTGCACAATTGCCTACAAGAGAGATGGCCTGGCTCTCACACTGCTTGATGCATAGACTACACCCTATACAGCCTACTTCACATGTAGCTTTCACCTCTTTTCCTTTTTCCTGCGAAGCACATGCTACACGGTACCTCGTAGACTCTGGTTTTAGTTCAATAATTTTTCTAGGACATGCTGCTATGCAGCTCCCACATCCTGTACACTTCGTCTGATCAACGATCGCTAAGCCATCTTCAATCGTAATTGCATCAAATGCACACTTCATCGCACAGCTTCCAAACCCCAAACAACCATAACTACATTTTTTAGGCCCTCCACCAATAAGTTGTGCCTGCTCACAACTTGTCACCCCGCTATAATGATATTTAAACGGAGCTACCACCAAATGGCCCTTACATTTCACAAACGCTTTGCACTGCACACTAGTTATTGCTTCTTGCCCCATGACAGTTGCAATCGCCGAGACCTGCTCATCATTACATACAGGGCATCCCATAACTTTCGCATCTCCTGCTACAACTGCTTTTGCAAAGGCTTCACAGCCAGCAAAACCACACCCGCCGCAATTAGCACCTGGTAAATGCTCCTTTACCGCACCCACACGCTCATCTACAGGAACAGCAAATTTTTTGGCAGCCACACCTAGTCCCACTCCAAAAAGTAGTCCTAATCCACCAATGGCTAAAACTGGATTAAGCACATCAAATATATTCATCTACTCCCCTCCTATTTAATGAGATTTTGAAAACCTAAAAAGGCAATTGCCATAAAACCCGCTGTAATGAGTGCAATTGGAAACCCTTTTAAACTCGGCAAAATATCATTTTTTTCTATACGCTCTCGTATTCCTGCAAACAACACAAGTACCAATGTGAAACCAACCGCACCACCAACCCCATTAACAACAGACTCAATAAGCGAATAATTTTTTTGCATATTAATAATGGCTACACCAAGCACTGCACAGTTCGTTGTAATGAGCGGTAAATAGACACCCAGCGCCGAATAGAGGCTTGGACTTGTCTTCTGGATGACCATTTCTACAAATTGAACAAGTGATGCAATCACCAGAATAAAAGCAACCGTATAAATATACTCCAAATGGAGTGGCTTTAATAAGAAACTGTAGACGACATACGAAATCAAGGAAGCAAGCCCCATTACAAAAGTTACAGCCATCCCCATTCCCACTGCAGTCTCCACTTTTTTAGAAACACCTAGGAAAGGGCATATTCCCAAGAAGCGTGAGAGCACAAAGTTATTGACGAGTGCCGCTCCAATAAATAATAGTATCAGTTCCATCTCTACTTACCTCCCTCTGCTCTTCTAGCTTTCCATACGTTAATGAGTGCCATCAAAATCCCCAATGTAAAAAATGCACCCGGTGCAAGAATCATAATAATTGCAGGATCATAACTATTTGGGAGTACCGCAAGGCCAAACAGTGTCCCCGCTCCAAGAATTTCCCTAACGATTCCAATAGCTGCTAATCCTACTGTAAAACCAAGACCCATTCCTAAGCCATCAAAAAGTGAAGGTACGACTGTATTTTTAGAAGCATAGGCTTCAGCACGCGCTAAAATAAGACAGTTCACTACAATGAGTGGAATAAAGAGTCCTAATTGACTATGCAAATCAGGAAGATAGGCCTGTAGTAAGAGATCCATCATCGTAACAAAACTTGCAATAATAACCACAAAGGCAGGAATTCTAATCTTATCTGGTATCACTTTTCTTAAGACTGAGATTACTGTATTTGAGCAAATAAGTACTGCTGTCGTTGTCAGCCCCATCCCTATCGCATTTTTTGCACTTGTTGTGACTGCTAGTGTGGGACACATTCCTAATACCTGCATAAATGTAGGATTATCAATTAGAATACCAACTTTCAAGCGTTCAAATAATGTTTTCATCATTGCACACCTCCCCTAAGTGCTTCTTCATGGGCTAAGATATATTCAGAAGCTTGATTGACACCTAGCGTCACTGCCTCCGAAGTAATGGTGGCTCCCGTGATCGCCATAATATCCTCATCTTCACTACGCCCTTTCACCACTGCAAGCGGTGAAAACTTACCTGCAAACTGGTCAGTAAACATAGGACGATCTGCATTAGCACCAAGTCCCGGCGTCTCCGTGTGAGTCAAAATCTCAATTGCAGTAACCTGACCACCTGCTCCAATACCAACCATCATTTCGATACCACCACCATAACCATTAGGCCTCATTTTAGCCACTGCCCCTACATACTCCTTATTCTTCACACCTATATAAAGCTCCTCTACTGCCTCTGAGTCTTCCTCACACACAATGAATTCTTCTGCTATACCAAGCACTTCTTTCATTGCTTGTTGCTTTGCTTGTTCTTTTTGAGCCGCAATCGTCGGTGCTGTCATACTATTGATAAAACCAAGAAGTCCTGCACAAATAGCAGTTATTCCAAACAAAATGGCACCAAGCTTTAACATCTCTTTCATGCGCTTTCAACCTCCCCAAAAGTTCTTGGTTTTACATAGCGATCTATCAGCGGCACCACCAAATTCATTAATAAAATACTATAACTTACCCCCTCTGGATAACCTCCAAATAACCGAATGACCGCTGCAATCAGACCAGCTCCCACAGCAAAGATGACTTGACCACGTATAGTCATCGGCGTGGTTGTATAATCTGTTGCCATAAAGAATGCACCTAGCATTGCCCCGCCCAAAAGCAAACTATAAAAGCTCTGATAAATACTACATCCCCCAAACACAACCGACACAACAAACAAGGTCCCTAAGTAACATACAGGAATATGCCATGTGATTATCTTCTTATAGATCAGGTAAATCCCACCTAACAATAGTGCAACAGCTGACACCTCTCCAATACAGCCACCCATCTGACCCACTAGTGCCTGCATCATACTCGGCATCCGCTCCCACTCACCTTGTTTCATCAGTGCAAGTGGCGTCGCTCCCGTCACAATATCCACATTTTGAACGAAAGTTGTCATACCAGTAGGATATGCTGCAAGCAAAAATGCTCTTGCTGCTAGTGCTGGATTGATAAAGTTTTGTCCCAATCCTCCAAAAAATTGTTTAGCCAATATAATTGCTACAAACGCCCCTACAACAGGTATGTATAATGGTGTATCCGCTGATAAATTAAATGCAAGAAGAATCCCCGTTACCACAGCACTCAAATCAGTGAGTGTTAGGCATTGTCTTGTACACTTTTGCCACAGAGTTTCAAACCCTACACACGAGATGACACATACAAGTGTTACAACAAGCGCTCTGATCCCAAAGAAGTAGATCCCTACCACTAATGCCGGCATTAACGCAATGATGACGTCTTTCATAATACTCTGAATACTATGATCTGCCCTCACATGCGGTGAGGATGATCCATTCCATTGTTTTTCCATTGTCTCTCTCCCTTTCCCCCTATTGATTGCGAATACGATACTTCGCTGCTCTTATATTTTGTACAAGGTGTCTCTTTGCAGGACAAATATACGCGCAACTTCCGCACTCGATACAATCCATTCCATGACAGTCCATAAAGAGCTGGTCCTCTTCATGTAAGGCTGCATGATGCAGCGTCTGTGGTTCAAGATGCATCGGACAAACACTAATACATTTACTACACCTAATACAATTTGAAGCCTTTTGTTCTGCTACAGCATCTTTTGTGAAACATAAAATCCCCGAAGTGCCCTTCACAACTGGTACATCAACATCTGAGATAGCCACCCCCATCATTGGTCCCCCAGATATAATTTTCACCGTCTTCTCAGGATCCCACTGCGCTTTTTCCAACACCTCTCTAAAAGAAGTTCCTAACCTCACCTTGAGATTACATGGATTCTTCACACCATCTCCAGACACCGTTACAATACGTCTCATAATAGGCCTATTCTTTGTCACTGTACGCCAGATCGCAATCACTGAGTCAATATTTTGAACAAGGCACCCTACATCTGCTGGTAGTTTACCACTTGGCACTTCTTTTCCTGTAATTGCATAAATAAGATGTTTCTCCGACCCCTGTGGATACTTTGTTTCCAAGCTACAAACTTCAATTTGAGACTCCCCCGCTGCAAGTTTGTTAAGATGCTTAATTGCATCAGGTTTATTATCTTCAATACCTATGTATGCTTTGGCCTCCGGAAAAAGATAGGACAAAATTTTGATTCCTTCTATGAGCCGCTCACCTTCTTCTACCATCACTCGGTGGTCTGTGGTTAAATAAGGTTCACACTCTGCGCCATTGATGATAATATGTGTAATCACCTTATCCTTTGGTGGTGATAGTTTGACATAGGTTGGAAAAGTGGCTCCGCCCATTCCTACAAGACCAGCTTCTTTGACCATCTCCCTGATTTGGTCTGGTGAAAACGCATGGTAATCCCTAAGCTCTGTTATCTGAAGTGCATCGACTTCTTCATAAAGATGATCATTCGTCACGATGACCGACTGGACTTTAACACCCATATGGGTCATACGATTTTCAATACCTTTAATTGTCCCTGATACAGATGAATAGATTGGCACGCCCAATTTCCCCATAGCAACTTCCCCTATTTTTTGCCCAACTAATACACGTTCCCCTTTTTTGACAAGTGGTATTGCCGGAGCTCCAATATGTTGTTGCATTGGATAGACAAGTTCGTCACCTGGCAGTAACACCTCTATTGGTTTTTGATCCGTAAACGTTTTACAATAGTCCGGATGAATACCCTTTTTGAAAGTATATTTTTTCATACCCTTTCTCCTCTCCCTACTCTGTCCTCATGAGTTAACATACATCAAGTATATCACTAATCAGAAATTTCTCAATAAAAGTTAATTTATTGACAATAAAGACTCTCTATTCCTTCTCGAATAAAGCTTTCAATCCAAGCAATAATTTCAAGATCATTAATCGGTACATCCCCCAGTACCGCCTTTAATGCATCCGTATCACACTCAAAACACGTCTCCTCATAGATATGTTGATAGGTATAACGAATATCAGGTCGTCCCAAAATCAGCATCCCTATTGTTTTTTCAACTGCACCTAAAGGTAACCGGTCAATATGCTGATATGTCATCGTTGCTGTCACTGTCGTTCCCTCACCTTTTTTACTTTCAATGCGCAAATTTCCTTCAGTCTCCCTACACATTTGCTCCAAGAAAGGTAACCCGAGTCCCACCTTTCTCAAAGTTCTCGTTGTTGTAAAGGGATTGGTCAAATGAGGCTTTATTTCCTCATCGATCCCGCTCCCATTATCTTCAACACAAAGTATCATCTCATTAAGTGTAATCTTTTCTTCTACGCGAATCCTAATATGACTTGCACCTGCGCGGATACTATTTTGTACAATATCCAATAAATGTAATGCTAACTCTTGCACCCTTTTTCCCCCTCACAAAAAAGAACTAAGGTAACCTTAGTTCTTTTTTACATTATTTATTAAGATTTCTTACTCTTACAATATCGTCAATCGCCTCGATATTCTTAATATTAGTAGGTGTCACTACCGTATCTGTATCAATAATCGTATAAGCCCATTCCCCTTTACTCTTATTGATCATATCAGAAATATTAATCTCTTCATTGGCAATGATCTGTGTAATCTTCCCGAGAATTGTTGGCTTGTTACGGTGAATGATTGTTAAACGATTCGCAGCATTCCACGGCATCTCACAATGTGGGAAATTAACAGAATTGATAATATTCCCACTCTCAAGATAGTTCTTCACTTGCTTAGCTGCCATGACTGCACAATTCTCCTCTGACTCTGGTGTAGATGCACCAAGGTGCGGGATACAAATCACGTTTTGCACATCCAATAAGGGCTCTATTGGAAAATCTGTCACATACTGCGCAACTTTACCTGTCACAAGTGCCGCTTTTAGTGCCTCGTGATCCACTAATGTATCTCGTGAAAAATTGAGCAACCGCACACCATCCTTAACCTTACCAAAAGTTTCCTCATTAAACATGTTTTTTGTAGTGGGCAAAAGTGGCACATGGAGTGTCACATAATCTGCCTGCCCCAAAACCTCATCTAAAGTCTGTGCATGTTTGATATGCCTAGACAATCCCCATGCCGCATCCACCGAGATATAGGGGTCATATCCAATAACATCCATTCCAAGTGCTTGCGCTGCATTGGCAACGAGTACACCAATTGCACCTAGCCCAATCACACCCAGTTTTTTTCCAAAAATCTCTGGTCCTACAAAAGCCCCTTTACCCAACTCCACTTGCTTGGCGACATCCTCTTTCAAAGTTTTTGCCCATTCAATCCCACCAATTACATTTCTTGATGCCAGTAAAATACCTACGATGACAAGTTCCTTAACTGCATTAGCATTTGCTCCTGGTGTATTAAATACCACAATCCCTTGCTCTGCACATGCCTCAATAGGAATATTATTGACGCCTGCTCCCGCCCTTGCAATAGCCTTGACGTGACTTGCAAAATTGATAGCGTGCATCTTGGCGCTTCTTACCATAATCGCATCTGCTTCATCTATGGTTGCTTTGACATTGTATCCCTCACCCAAAAGGCCAAGGCCACTTTCTGAGATCTTATTTAAACAATGAATTTGATACATAGCAGTGCCCCCTCTAATTATTTGCTTCAAATGCTTTCATAAACGCCACAAGCGCCTGCACCCCTTCTATTGGCATCGCATTATAGATACTTGCACGCATGCCTCCTACACTACGATGCCCTTTGAGGTTGACAAATCCTGCAGCGCTTGCTTCTTTGATAAACTGTGCGTCTAACACCTCATCCCCTGTAATAAAAGGAATATTCATTAAAGAGCGATCATTAACCGCAGCCGTCCCTCTAAACATCTTAGAAGTATCAAGGTAGTCATAGAGCATTTGGGCCTTTTCTCGGTTCAGCTGCTCAATCGCTTCAACCCCGCCCATTTCTTCTACCCATTCAAGCATCAACTTCAACATATAGATTGCAAAAGTTGGTGGTGTGTTGTACATTGAGCCATTCTCAACATGGACTTTATAGTCAAGCATAGTAGGCACTTCAGGTTTTGCATAACCAATCAGATCCTCCCTAATAATGACAACTGTCACACCAGCTGGCCCTAGATTCTTCTGTGCACCTGCAAAAATCACACCATAGCGATTGACATCTATGACCTCTGACATGATACAAGACGAAAGATCTGCAACTAATGGTACGTCTCCCACATCGGGTAATTCAGGAAATTTAGTCCCATAAATTGTATTGTTCTGGCAAATATAAAAATAATCTGCATCTGGATTAAAATCATCTTTAGAATAAGTTGGAATGTGAGAATACGTGTCTGCCTTTGAAGATGCAATCACATGAACATCACCAAATTTCTTAGCTTCTTTGATTGCTTTTGCAGACCATGCACCTGAATCAAGATAATCTGCCTGACCTGATTTTCTGAGTAAGTTGAGAGGCACCATTGCAAATTGCAAGGATGCTCCACCTTGTAAAAAAAGCACTTTATAATGAGCTGGTATATTCATCAACTGTCTTATTTTTGCCTCTGCAGCGTCTATAATCGCTTGATAAGCCTTAGAGCGATGACTCATCTCCATCACACTCATACCACTATCCCCATAAGAGACAAGTTCTGCCTGAGCCTTCTCCAATACAGCCACAGGCAACACCGCAGGTCCTGCTGAAAAATTATATACTCTCATTTCGCATCCCCCTTACTTCTATACTTTATAATGTTAAATTATAAATAATTTTCAGATAATAGTCAACAATTATGCGGAATTTTTGAAATACTAACGTGTTAATCTTTCAAGCCTGCACACTAACTTAATGTCGCTACCATAACAGCTTTAATTGTATGCATACGATTTTCTGCTTGATCAAATACAACTGAATAGCTACTTTCAAATACGTCTTCTGTAACTTCGTATCCCTTTACTGCAGGCAGACAATGCATAAAAATCATTTTTTCATTATTTACCAGTTTAATGAGGTCTGCATTCACTTGATAAGGCTTTAACAATTCAATGCGTGCTTGCGCCTCTGATTCTTCTCCCATAGAACACCATACATCTGTATAGATCACATCAGCCCCTTCAACACCACCTACAATCTGATCTGTCATTGTGAGTGTTGCCGCATTCTCCACGCCATAATCTTTGCATTGTGCCACAAGCCATTCCTCTGGCCAAAGGCTCTTTGGTGCGACAATTACCATATCAATACCCATCTTCATACAACCAATCATCAAACTATTGGCCATATTATTACGGCCATCCCCTATATAAACAAACTTTTTGCCTTTTAATCCGCCTAGATGCTCTTTCATTGTCAACAAGTCTGCCAAAATCTGTGTCGGATGATATAAATCCGTTAGGCCGTTATAAACAGGCACACCACTATAGGCTGCTAATTCTTCTACCGTTTTTTGAGAAAATCCCCTAAATTCAATCGCATCAAATAATCGTCCTAATACACGTGCTGTATCCGCCACACTTTCCTTGTGTCCCAGCTGAATATCATCTTTTCCCAAATACTCCGGATGTGCCCCCTCATCTACACACGCCACTGTAAATGCACAACGTGTACGTGTCGATGGTTTTTCAAAAATCAATGCGACATTCTTACCCTCTAGACAATTTCCTTTGATCCCCATATTCTTTTTAGCTTTCAAGTCTTCTGCAAGTTTTAATAAATATTCAATCTCCTGACGTGTATAATCATGTAATGTTAAGAGTGATTTTCCCTTTAATCCATACATTTTCTTTCATCTCCTTTGATTTATATTTTTTATAATTATACATTTTTATTAATATTATTTCAATATCTATTTTATGACTTTATTGCAAATAAAATACTCCGTGTTGTCATATCATACACGGAGTATCCCTCTAAACCAAACCTTTTTCACACCACTTGCCACTCAAAAACCTCACTGTAAAGATGATTGCGCGCACAGTCCAGTCTACAAACATACCGATCCATACCGCAATTGGACCAAATCCCCATACTTTACACAAATAAATACAGAGTGCTACACGACAACACCACATGGTGAGTGTTGAGACAGTCATGGAAAACCTCACATCACCTGCTGCACGCATCCCGTAAGCAGGTATGAATGAGAGACACCAACTGATTGGCTTAACTAAAGTAATTGCGACCATCATCTCAAAACACATTTTCGCACTTTCTACCTCTAGCCCAGCTAATTGTGTTATAGGCTTCGTCAGTAAAAATACGATGATACATGATGCAATAATAACAACCTCTGCATAAGCTGTAAGTTTCAGAATATAATACTTGGCCTCTTCCTTTCTCCCCGCACCTATACATTGACCTACTACAGTCATAAGACCTATTCCGATCCCCATGGCAGGCATTCCATTCAATGCCTCTAAAGTGTTGGTCATGACCTGCGCCGCTATAGCGCCTGTTCCCATCTCTGAAACTGTGGATTGAATGGCAAGTTTCCCAAATTGAAACATACCATTTTCAATACCTGTAGGAATACCCACCGCGAGCACCATTGCTATCATCTTAAAATCAGGCCTTATACTCAAGTAATGATCAAGTACAATAGGCTGCGTAGGTTTATGTAAAAAATAAAAAATCACACATGTACAAAAAATTCGTGAACACAGTGTGGCTAATGCTGCTCCCATAACGCCCATTCCAAATCCAAAAATAAGAATGAGATTTCCTATAATGTTGAGCCCATTTGCATAAATCGAAACTTTCATAGGAAATTTGGAGTTTCCTCCTGCACGGTAAAAAGCCGCACCTACATTAAACAGCGCGAGAAATGGATAGGAGAGCGCTGTGATTAAAAAGTAGATTTGTGCATTGTTCATCACCGCTTCATCGACCTTACCAAATACGAGCCTTAGCAAAGGTTCTCGCCACAACAGTACCCCACCCATCAGTACAACTGCTATGGTCAAGATCGCAATAAAAATCTGTCTTGCCGCCTCATTACACTTTTTTTCATCACCACGCCCAAGATATTGTGAACAAACAATCGTTGCACCTACTGCCATAGCTGAAAAAACTTGAATCACAAGCACATTGATTGAATCGACTAAAGAAACTGCCGAAATCGCCGCCCCTCCCACATTACTCACCATCATTGTATCTGCCATACCCATCAGCGAATTTAGGAGTTGTTCTATAATAAGTGGTATCAGTAAAAGCTTCAAATCCTTATTACTAAACAATCTCCTCTCTGGACTCACCTGCGTACGATCATATAACCTTGCTATCATATAAGTCCTTCTTCCCTTACTCAATTTAATCTCTTCCTTATTATAGCGTCAACGTTGTCATCTTCAAATGTATTATCTTAACTTTTTATATAGGCAACAAAAAAAGGCAGCCTTAAGCTGCCCCTCCTCCACACATTAACTCATGAACTCATGAACTTTTTGAACACTACACTTACTTACTTTTGTTTCTCACGTTGGGCAACAAACGCACATGCCGCAATATCTCCAGTGACATTTACTGATGTTGTTACCATATCAAGGATACGGTCTACACCCGCAATCAATGCAATCGCTTCAAGTGGTAATCCAATTGAAGAAAGTACCATCGTCATCATAACGATTACTGTTCCCGGAATTGCTGCTGCACCGATTGATGCAAGAGACGCTGTCACTAATATAATAATCAGTTGTGTCACACTTAAATCAATACCATAAACTTGTGCTACGAACACTGCACAACCTGCTTGATAAATGGCACCACCATCCATATTGATTGTTGACCCTAAGTTAAGAACAAAGTTTGCTACTGTTTTTGAAACCCCTAGACCTTCTTGTGCACACTTCATTGACACAGGAAGTGTTGCCGCACTACTTGCTGTCGAGAAAGAAAGCATTTGTGCTGGTAAAATCATCTTAAAGAAGTGTACTGGATTGATCTTCCCTAAGAACTTCACACTACCACCATATACAAATAGACATTGAATAAGGCTTGCACCTACAATCACAACAATGAGTTTGAATAAAGATACAAGTACATCCCATCCATTTGTTGCTACAAGGTCAGCAATTAATGCACATACTGCAATTGGTGTGACCACCATGATGACTTCTACAATTTTGTACATCACATCTGCAAAAGATGCAAAGAAATCTTTTACATTTTCTACTTTTTCCCCAATACTATTTACTGCAATCCCAATAAATGCACCAAACACAATGATTTGAAGTGTATTCCCCTCAACTAACGATTTGAATGGGTTCGTTGGTACAATGTCTACTAATAATCCGAGTAGATCTGTTTCTGCTGGTGGTACAAAGCCTGTTGCTGTCAACGCAACGCCTGCGCCTGGCTTAAAGATTAATGCCATCGTCATCCCAATGAATGCTGCGATCAATGTTGTTCCTAAGTAATAAAGTACTGTACTTTTCCCTAAAAAACCTAGCTTTTGCATATCCCCCACATTTGTAATACTTGCAATCAGTGTACAAAGAATAAGTGGTAGAATAACCATCTTCATGAGATTTAGGAAAACTGTTCCGATCGGTTGTACAACATATGTTAATAAGGTATTAAGCTCAAGCATCTGGATCCCTAACCCCAGCGCAATCCCTAAGATTAATCCCACAAAAATCTTGGTCGATAAATTCATTTGTTTTTTCATGTTGTTGCCTCCTGTCAGTATTCTAGTATAATTGTATACAATGTCTTGTTGTTTGTATTATACTCTAAGAAAATACAAAAAGCAAACTTTTTTTAAATTTATTTTTTTAATGTTTGTATCATCTCCTCCAAAAAGTCTGTCAGTGCCTCTTCATCCCCGCCTCTTTTCTTATTGATGGCATGGGCAATAGCACTCCCAACAATAACCGCATCGACATAAGGTATAAGTTGTGTGACATGACAAGGCTTGGCGATGCCAAAGCCCACGGCAAGTGGTAGCTCAGTCTGCGCTCTCACCTCTTCTAAGAAATGCTCTACCTCTTCACCAAATGACTCACGCATACCTGTGACCCCTAGCGATGAGACACAATATAGAAACCCTTTGGCCCCCTCTACACTATCCGCTATACGATGCCGGGACCTAGAGGCAATCAATCGAATCATATAGACATTGTGCGCCTCTGCATAGCCTTCAAACACTTTACATTCTGCCAAAGTCATATCGGGTACAATGACACCATCTATCCCGATGTGCCCACATGCCTCAAAAAATGAATCTATTCCCATATCATGGATCATACTGCTATAAAGCATTAACGCAATAGGAACTTCTTTATAGTCCTGCCTCAATGACCTCACCAAATCGAATACCGCATGCACAGTTATTCCTGCTGCAATACCCTCCGCATGCACCTGCGCAATCATTTTTCCATCTGCGATAGGGTCTGAGCAGGGTACGCCTATTTCAATGAGTCCACAGCCTTTCTCTATACACGTTTGAATATACAGCCTACTCACTTCGATACTAGGAACGCCGCCCATCACAAAGGGAATAAAACATTTTTCCCCATTCATTCGCTTGCTCGCCCACATCTGATTCATGCGATTCATCACTTTACCCCCTCCTTATATGACGGACATTCTTGCGCCCTCACCTTCTCTATCAACTGCTTGACTTTTAAATAATCTTTCTTTCCATCCCGTTCTACGCCAGAGCTCACATCAATCCCATATGGGCTATATGCCATCACCAAATGAACATTCTCCGGCGTAATCCCCCCAGCTACAAAAACACCTACAACCTTAATCCCAGGCGCTAGCGCTTTTCTCAATACCTTAGCCACGCTTGGGGTGATCACTCTTCTACTCGGTGCAAATACAAATCCAATATAGTCTGGTTTAAGCACATTCATCATTCCTATTTCTTCTTGCCGCGTGATCCCACATATCTTAATTTGGCACATCGTCTGACACGCCTCCTAGAAGCTCTTTAATTTTTTGATCTGGCCGTGCGGCCCCCATCAGTGTCTCTCCAATCAAAAAACCTTTCACACCTTTTGCGTGAAGTGCTTTGATATCTTCACTTGTCTTGATCCCGCTTTCTGAAATCACGCACGTCGTATCTGCTATGTGTGGCATCAGTTCAAGCGTCTGCGCAAGAGACACTTCAAATGTCTTAAGATTTCTATTATTGATCCCCAGCAAATCTGGCCCAACCTTCAGGGCTCGTCTAAGCTCCTTTTCATCATGTACTTCTATCAACACTTCAAGTCCAAGTAGACTCGCCAACTGCCTATATTCTTGTAACTGCTTCTCTGTCAGAATCGCTACAATAAGTAAAATGATATCTGCACCTATACATTTCGCCTTATAAATTTGCCATTCATCTATGATAAAATCTTTATTGAGAAGCGGCAGATCTGTACATCCTCTTACCTTTTCCAAATCCTCATATTGTCCCAGGAAATAATCTAATTCGGTCAGTACTGAAATTGCACAAGCTCCCCCCTCTTCATAACTTTGGACATGTCTTTCGATTTTTTCCACTTCACAGATTACACCAAGTGATGGGGATGCCCGCTTAATCTCCGCAATAATGCCTACCCCTTTTTGTTCTAAAGTCGTTTTAAGACTCCTTCCCTCACGTGTGACCTGTCTCGCCTGCTTTTTAATCTGATCAAGTGAACAGTTTGCCTTTTCCTGTTGTATACGCCGCTGACGTTGCTTAACGATTTGATTAAGATACATGCGGCGCCTCCTTTGCCTTACTTACTGCTATCAGTTTTTCTACATAGCTTAAGACGACTCCAGATGCCAAAACCGTCTTCGCTCTTTGCACGCCCTCTGTGATACTCTCCACTTGATTGGCTACATAAAGTGCACAGGCTGCATTGAGCACAACTGCATCCATCTGAGCACTTGTTCCACTTCCACTAATGACTGCTTTTGCAATATCAAGATGATGGCTCCTATCCCCCCCACTCAGCTCAGAAAGTCTACAACGTGTTAATCCAAATTGCTCTGGTGTCAACACATACGTTGCTATTTGTCCTTGTCTTACTTCACAGACCACCGTTTCTCCTGTCATACTGACTTCATCGAGACCATCTCTTCCATGAACAACCATGGCACCTTTGGTCCCCAGTTGACAAAGCACCTCCGCAAGTGGCACGACCCACTTTTCATCATAAACACCTAGCAAAATATGTGTTGTCTGTGCAGGATTTGCAAGAGGCCCTAGCAAATTAAAAATACTCTTTACCCCAAGTTCCCTTCGTGGTTTGGCTGCATGACGCATACAACCATGGTAGAGGGGCGCAAACATAAAGCATATCCCCATCTCCTCAAATATCTCCTGATTATGCCTCGGTGAAAGATTAAGTGGTATGCCCAAATCCTCTATCAGATCTGCACTGCCACATGTACTTGTAACCCCTCTATTGCCATGCTTTGCAACCTTCTGACCACTCGCTGCCACAACCAAACTCGCTAGGGTTGAGATATTAAAGGTGTGACTCCCATCCCCGCCGGTACCTACAAGATCGATCACATCCCCTTCTAGCAAAAGCCGCTCTCCCATTTGACGCATCATCGCTGCACACCCCGTAATCTCTTCTATACACTCCCCCTTCATGGATAGAGCCGTCATAAAACTCCCTATCTGCGCCTCACTCGCCTCACCCTGCATGATCGCTGCCATCGCAAGCGCTGCTTCTTCTTTGGTTAGGTTCTGTTGATTTAGTAATTTCTTGATATAATCTTTCACCTATATCACCTCCAAAAAGTTACGTAGAATTTGCTTTCCTGATGGTGTCAGGATGGATTCTGGATGAAACTGTATGCCATAAATAGGGTATTCTTTATGCATCACTCCCATAATCTCTCCCTCTTGGCTTATTGCCGTCACACACAGTACTTCTGGCAACTGTTCATCGTTAATCACGAGTGAATGATACCGACCGACCTCTATCGCAAAACCCAGTCCCTTAAACAGTTTACATGCCTCATCGATTTGCACCGTATCGCACTTGCCATGCATTTGTCTCCTTGCCTTCTCGATCTTTCCGCCAAAACAAGCTCCTATTACCTGGTGCCCTAAGCACACACCTAGAATAGGGATTTTCCCACCAAATTGTCTTACAATCGCCAGGCTATCCCCTGCATCCCAAGGACCTTTAGGCCCTGGAGAGATCACAATATGTGTCACTTTATTCCAATCAATCTGACCGCCCGCTAACTGGTCATTCCTTACTACCAGTAATTCCGCCTCACCCCCTACAATCTCCCCAATATATTGGTATAAGTTATACGTAAAGCTATCATAGTTATCAACAATAAGAATCATAAGAACCTCCTACCTGCTCTACCACACGAAGGAGTGCACTAAGCTTTTGCATCACTTCTTCATATTCCCTCCTTGGATCTGAATCTTGCACAATACCTGCTCCCGCCTGAATACTGCCATGATGCCCCCATTTTACAAAAGTCCGAATCCCAATACATAAGTCTACATCTTGGCCTTGATGAATCAAACCAATTCCCCCACCATAAATCCCCCTCGGCATTTGCTCAATCTCTTGTATAATCCCCATTGCACGGATCTTGGGTGCACCAGATAACGTATCCGCAGGCAACACAGCACCAATGGCGTCTACGCCATTTAGTGAAGGTTCTAGCCGCCCTTCTACTTGACTCGTCATATGAATGACACGTGCTAACTTCTGGAATGCTTGATAGCTGCTCACCCTGACACTTCCAATACGGCTAATCTTTCCGATGTCATTGCGTCCAAGATCCACCAGCATACGATGCTCGGCATTTTCTTTTTCATCATTTTTGAGTCGTTCACACAATACACAATCTTCCTCTAGTGAATCCCCCCTTCGGATTGTTCCTGCTATAGGCATCGTCATAACCCGATCACCCTGCGTTCTCACCAGTGTTTCAGGCGAACTCCCTACAATCTCCAATTCACCATATCTTATGAAGTACATATAGGGTGACGGATTGGTGCATCTAAGTTGCTTGAATACAGGAAACAAAGACGCCTCTAACTCAAAAGTCAGTGGATAAGCAATAACCGTTTGAAAGACATCCCCCTCGTGAATCAACTTTTTAACTTGCTGCACCTGCTTTTCAAACCACTTCGCAGACCTCACAGGCCTCACCACAAAATCTAATGGCCGCGCGCATGCTTCCTTTGGTTGACAGCGCCCCAAAAGTGCTTCTCTTAACAACACTTCAAGGTGCTTATCATTTTCTTGCACCAAAATATGCACTTTGTCTACCGCCACTTCATAATGAACATAGGCCTCACATCGCATAAACATCATATCAGGATACTGGCCTTGCCCTGATAATGGCAGTGAAGGTTCCATCACCTGGCTCATCTCATAAGTCACATACCCCACCGCAGGTCCTAAATCCTCCTGCCCCATCTCCTGATCATACGCAAGATACTGCTTGAGCTGCTCATAGGACTGCATATCAAGTCCCCCTTCAATGTAATCTGCACGCCCTATTCCAATCCAGCTATCCGAAATAGCCTCACTTGATCTTTCCATCATGAAACAGTACGCCTGATTTTCCTGAAGACTTTCAAAACACTTCTCAGGGTCTACAACGCCCTTTCTTTCGTAAGTGATCCGTTTATTCATTGTCATATTTCTTCTCCCTTCTACTCAAATGCGCCCATAAAAAAAGCACACTCATCCCTGGATATACTATCCAAGGATGAGTGTGCTTCGACACCCACGGTACCACCTTGATTCGTTCAACACTAAAGGACCCAAAAAGTCCCTCTAGCTGCTACGCACTTTGCGAAATGCCATCACATTTCTCACCTTTAACGCAGATGCTACGTTGAAGCTACTCAGAACTAGTCTTTTCACCACACCCTCAAGAGCCCACTTGCCAATTCGTTTGTTGCTGGACTCCCACCCTCGCCAGCTCTCTGGAAACGCGTCATTGGTTTAACTTCTCTATCATCGGTTTTTTACGGCTACTGATTTGATTAGTTCGTATTATAGAGTCCTACAAACCACTTTGTCAATGATATTTTTAGAAATTTTTAATCTTTTACAAACACCCATTCTTCATCAGTTGACATAGTTTCTTCCCATCTATAACCATCTAAATCAAAGTTTTTAAGCGCTTCTATTGTATTAATTTGATGCATCAAGATGTAGCGTGCCATCATTCCTCTTGCTTTTTTTGCCTGCATACTATGCATTTTATAGACCCCTTCTTTTCCGACTTTGAACGTCACTTGAAGTACCCTCGAATCCACTTTAAGTTGACCTAAGTCTAGCGCTTTACTATACTCATCAGAAGCCAAATTAACAAGTACGCGGTCACCCTTTGTTGCTGCTAGCAAGTGCTTCATCTGATCTGTTAGTGTTTGTTTCCAAAATTCATAGAGATTGTTCCCTTTTGGCGTCCCAAGCTTGGTTCCCATCTCCAAGCGATAGGGCTTGATCCGATCACTTGCACGAATCATCCCATACAATCCTGAGAGAATCATGAGATGGTCACTTGCAAATGCGGTCGCCTCTTCAGAAAGCCCATCTACATCAAGGCCCTTATATGCCTCTCCATAAAAATAGCCCAGTGCTGTCCCTACAGCCTCTTTATTCCCTAGGAAATTTTGGTATCTATTGTAATTGAGCGTACTCACCTTCTCTGAGATTTTCATCAGCTGTCCCAATTCTTGGTTTGAATACGCCTCCAAAATCCTAAGTAAACAGCCCATCTCCTCGGGAAAGAGCAGTCTGTCAACATCTAATGCACAATCGCCTGTTATCGTCTTGAAAGTCTTTGCTGGTGATAATATTGTAATCATAAGTTCGTTCCTTTCTGCTCATGGTCTAATAACCATTTTTTGAGATCACTATAGGCACCCATATAGCCACCTAATCCACCATCACTTGCTATCACTCTGTGGCAAGGCACCACAATCGGAATGGGATTGGCACGGTTTGCTGCCCCTACAGCCCTCGCTGCCCCTGGCCTTTGAACAGCCTTCGCAAGGGCACCATAAGTACAGACCTTCCCATAGGGAATCTTCTGAAGCTGTTGCCATACTTCTTCTTGAAAAGCTGTACCTTTGGCTGCTAATGGCAAGTCAAATTGCTGACGCGATCCCTCAAAATAGGCGCGCAGTTGACTCATAACCTCCTGGCACCTCCCTAAATCCAATTCTCCTTGTTGCTGCTCCAGAAAGGTTTCCCATCCCACATTTTGCAAAAAAACATATTCAAGACCTTGTTCTGAAACCACTACTGTAATAGGCCCAATCTCAAATTCTTGTGTTGCATAATAATAAGTTTTCATTGTGTGTCTACCTCATCCCTAAGCGCTTTACTTTCTTGTTTTCTTTCATATATTTTAGTCGTTATCCCTATTTGCTGTAAAGTACCTTATTTTTTCTAAACAAAAGAGCACCCTATCTTAGTGATACGGTGCTCTGATCATTAACTTGTACGTTTAATCTTATAGGCATGATGGCGTCGCCATTCGTATGCCCAGTGTTCTAGTACTTGACGTAATCCATTTCCAATAAGCTCATACTCATCATCATTGAGATTGGCCAGTGAAACGCGTACGCCCCATTTGGAAGAAGCAAATCCTTCTCCTGGAAGTAACACAACACCATGATCCTTAGCCAAGTCATAAAGGAAGTCTAATGTTGAATACTCTTTTTGAAGGTACTTGGCAAACGCTGTGCCATATTTCTTGGTTGCCCAGTCTAAAATATTGATTTCAGTATAGTAAGATGCATCTAATGGATTATACATATCACTTAGTTCCAGTCCTTTCATCAAACGTGCTTTACGTTTTTTACAAATTGTTTTAGTCTGTTCTTTATAGCGGTTTCCTTCATCTAATAAAGCAAATCCACAGAACAATGCCATTTGTACCTGCTGCGGTGTTGATAGGCCCGCTGTATGGTTAAGCGCAACGGCACGACTATCTGCAACAATACGGTCGATAAAGGATACTTCTTCTGGTGTTGAACATAAATGTTGATAGCGCTGATTGACAGCATCCTTATCTTCTTTTGGTAACTTCGCAATTAACTCATTAAAGATATTCTCTTGCTGTAACATCAGTGTCCCTAAGCGCCATCCCGTTACACCAAAATATTTTGATAACGAGTATACACATAACGTATGATATGGTAAATCTACGATAAGCGATGAGAAATCATCAACAAAAGTACCATAAACATCATCGGTTACAATCATCAAATCTTGACGATAATTTTTAACGAGATCTACGAGATGTGATTTGCAACGTTCACTCATAGCAATTGAGATCGGATTGTTTGGATTCACTACAAACACGACCTTAATTTCAGGGTCTTTGAGTTTATCAAGTTCTTCATCAGGATACTGCCATGTTGGATTGCCTTCTTCATCACGCTCAGATGCATGAATCTCTACGACATCAAATGCATAGTCCGGTAAATGCGGTATCTCTAGGTATGGTGTAAAGATCGGTGTCATCAAGGCGATTTTATCCCCTTTATGCAATAATCTATTTTGAACAAGAGAGTCAAACAAGTAACACATACCTGCAGCACCCCCTTCTACACCAAATACGTCAAACTCACCTGGATGCATCACGTCACCACATAATTCTTGCTTTAAATAATCCAAAGCAATTTTCTCTATATGTACTAGGAAACGGTCTGGGAATGGATAATTATCGCCTATAATCCCATCTACAAGTTCATAAACCCAACAGTCTGGATCAAATCCATGTTTTGTAATCCCAAAAGCAACAAACCCTCTAATAAGTTCAATTCCAGGCACGTCTTGATGTGCTTCTAAATAAGCATCAAGGCGCTCTGCAATACCTGCTTTTGTCGGCATCCCAGCAAGGTCATATTCTGCCCATGTACGCTGAGTCTCCTCTACAGCAAATTGTCCTAATGCAAAAAAAGCTTGACGCGGTAAGGCAGCTGTCCAGTTCGGATTGCCACGCCCAGCATCTAAGACTGGTCTTGCGGCATCAGCTCTTTTGGCCAGTGCAATCAGCTCTTCTTTGAACTCAAATGGGCTTACTTGATCATAAATTTTTTTCAGCTGTTGTTTAGTTAAGTGAAACATTGCTGTATACTCCTCTAAGTCATTAAATAATATAAATAGGACAATGCGAACATTGTCCTATTTATATTACATTAGTTTTTCCATTTATGCTACACTTTTATTACTTAACTTTAAAACTTTTACATCCATTTATTAGTTAATCATTTGAGATAACTTATATTTTTGTAACTTCACTTTAACCTTTAAGTTTTTCTACGCGATAACCAATACTACGATTAGCCTTGGCATAGCACACACGTAAAATCTCTTGTTCATCCATTAATTGTCCCGTTTGAAGATCTAACGGGAGCTGCATGGCATCTGTATGATAATACTGGAGGAGCTTTTGCTCCATCTCCTTTTGTGTACACCATCCCCCTTCATGCAGGATATGCCTCACCTCAAACCCATGACTCATAAGATAACGCCCTACCAAAATCACACGGTGACATTCAACAGGATTTTGCCTTGCACCCATGAGCACAATCTGGTAGCCTTTTCGAATACCTTCTTTGAGCCGCCTGATGCCTTGCAAAAAATCTACATCATTTTCTACCTGCTCAAAATCTGCATAACCTTCTACCGTGTACAAACTTTTATCGCGCCTTTGGGCTGCAAACTCCTGACCCATATAAATATAGCCAAGCCCATATGCTTTGAGTAGGGCGCCAATACGCTCTTTGTTATATTCAATATTATACTTGGAATACGGTGTCCCTCTAATATCCACTACATAGTGTATATGGTAGGGTTCAAGTCGCTTCACAAACGCTACTAATGGATAGTTTGAATGGCCTATGGTATATACAATCATACGCTCACCCCTTTCTCCTATTAGCATAACCATCTTTATGCGCGTTCACTACAAAAAAGTCCACCTCTTTGAATAGAGGTGGACTAGACATACTTATCTGAGAATACCTTTTGTACGTAGATACACTTCAAGTTTTTTCTTACGTACATGTGCAAATGTTTCTTTGTAATCTTGTGTACTATAACTGATCAGACCACACTCTCTTGCGCCGCGAAGTACCTCTCGTACTTCATCGCGTGAAGATCTTGTGCGTTTTGAAATCAAGTCCATACTGTCGCACCCAAAATAAAATTGTTTTAAAATAGCTAGTGATTTTTGGTTATTCATCATTTCATCCTCTTGTTCGATTGAATTCATGCTTGTCCTATTCTATCACATTCTATTCTATCAATCAAACGTATACACCTTTTTTCTGCGCATAGACAAATGCCTCCTATAGTTCTAGATACTTGTATTATAATCACCCACGCATCTACCTCATAGGAGGCATCCCTATTTTCTATAATGTTATCACTTTTTCAAATAGATCTTTATTTTTTTTGAGGCGTTGCTCACTCCCAATCACACATAGATAAGCCTCTTTTACGAGCGGTTCAAACCACTGAGCAAATCCTTTGATTTGCTCTGGTGTAATCTCTAAGATCTCAAGACGTTCTTTTTGTAACCGTTCTTCACTCAGACCGCACAAGTCTATGACAATTGCACGCTCACTTTTTTGCTCCATCGTCATCGGATAATCAATAGACCCTATTGTTCCTATCATGTATTTGAGCAGCTCTTCTTCCTCAACTTCCAAACGCTCAATAAATGCCGGAATCCCTTTAAAGACATCTAGCGTTACCTCAAGTTCTGGATCACAATAAGAGCATACGACTACATTGCCATCTCGTCCCACTGCAATCTCACAACCATACGCACCGCCCTGCAGACGTACTTTATCCCACAAGTACGTACTATTGATGATATGTGTCAATACATGTAGTCCCGCGTGGTACGCAAAACCATGTTTTTTAAAGTTATATCCCATGGCGATTGCCTGCACTTCATTGTCTGTTGCAAAAGCCTCGTTGATTCCTTCTGCCTTGAGCATATAACTTCTAGACACATGCTTTCGTGTTGGTAACCCCGCTATCCACAAGGCAAGTTGTTTTTCTAAGCGCTCTTTTTGTTCGCCCTCACATGTGATATAACAACGGAGATTATCCCGCGTCATCACTGTTTCATAGATTGCTTGAAGTGTATGCGCTACCTCTTCATAATAACGCTCAAAGTCTTTGAGTATGTGCTCAAGCTGACGATAATAGGTCAATCCAGATACATAGTCTTCATAGACTGCCGCCTCAGAATAATAGCTATAGAGCCTTCTTGTTGCACGGTATTCCGGCGCCCCTACAAAACTACGTTCCATCTCATAATGGACATAACTCAGGAGTTCTTTGAGTTTATCCCGGTCTGTAAATACACCTTCACAGGTAATCTCCCTGAGCAATGACAGGAGTTTTGTATAATCTCTCACAAGCACCTTACTTGAAATTTTAAAGAACGGTTGGTAGCGATCTGTATACAGACAATGACTATACCCATTGACACTACAGTTAATGCCACCTGTCTGACTATTGATTGCATTTTCAAGTTCACTATACCCATAGTTTTTTGTACTCATATAAGTTAATACATTCGCAAGCATGCCTAAATAGGGAATATGTTCTTGTTTGATACATGTGGCATCAAACAAGAGATGTATATACGCAATGCCTTGTGTTTTTTCATGTTGCCACACCACCTTTTGCCCACTAAGTGCGCCTTCTTCTAGTCGAATAGGTGCTGTCTTACGACATAGGTCTTCTTTTTTTAGTGAGGGTAATTTGGCAAGTTGACACTTATCATTTTCCTCTTCCTGCATTGCATCCAATGCCTGATTCATCGCTAGCAATTCTTCTAACTGGCGTGGTGATAAGCTTTTCTTGTAATTTGCTAATAACTTCTGCTGCGCACGCTCTTTTTCTCCAAGGAGCTGTGCTTTGGGTTCAAGTTCTACTAGTACACGATGTGTATTGTCTAAGAAATACTTCTTGATTAACCTTTCAAAATATCCTGTCTGCGCTTCGGCTACAAGTGCTTCTAAATCTTTTGTATAGGTAAGATGCGCAAAAGGTTCACCACCATAAAGCATACTCATCTGAACATCTTCGCTATAGAGCACACCTTTCGGCTCAGACTGAGACTCACCCTCATGTAATGAAAAGATCACTGTATGAAGTGCTGCTTCTAACAAGTCTTTAGGAATTCCTTCTGTTACTAATCGCTGAAGTTCTTGACGTACAGCCTTTTCAAAGGCCTTTCCTTTTCCTTCCTTGGCACCACTTAGAACAAATGAAAAAGTGGGTTGTTTTTTTCCTGGATCATAACCGACTTCTTCAAGCACCTTACCAAGCATCTGCCTACTTACAATAGCCTCTGCTAAAGGTGATGCAGCACTTTTGAGTAACATATGCTCTAGTATTTGAAATGCAAGTCGCTCTTTGCTTTTGATAACATCTTCTACAACAAAGCTTAATGCAAAAATGGCACGCTGATCTCCCTGTTCTTTACTTGCACCATAATAACGTTTGATTGCAAGTGGTGCCTCTGGTGGCTGTTGACGTGGAATCTCAATCTCTGCCTCCCCTTTACTTAAGTTTTTCAAATAATTGTCGTCGAGGTCCGCTAGTTGTTTGAGAAGATCCCCATCGCCATATAAATATAATGTGGCGTTCTGTGGTTGATAATGCTTTCTATAAAATGCCTCAAATGCTTCCTGACTTAAGGTAACAATAGATTCTGGCACACCGCCAGAATCATAACGATAGCACGTGTCTGGGAAGAGTGCCTGATGTATTTCATAATCCAATAGTGCTGTCGGTTCAGCATACTCTCCCTTCATCTCATTGTAAACAATCCCATTGTACGTAATCGGATCTTTTGCGTCCTCAATGGCGTAGTGCCATCCTTCTTGTCTAAAAAGCAAGGGATTGTGTAACATCAGAGGATGGCATACCAGATCCATATAGACAGTCATCAAGTTATGCAAATCCTTTTCATTTTGACTTGCACAATAGTACATCGTCATATCTTTGTATGTACACGCGTTGAGTGCTGTATTCAGTGAACCTTTATCCATTTCTACAAAAGTATCTTTGAGTGGATAGTTTTCTGATGCACAACATACGGTATGCTCTACAATATGGGCCACCCCAGTATTATCTGTTGGTGGTGTTTTAAAAGTCATCGTAAACACTTTATTTGTATCATCGCAGGCTATATGTATCAGCCGCACGCCAGAGTGCTCATGTTGAAATATCCGACCAGTCCCTTTGAGCTCAGGGAGCTGGGTTTCATCTATTAGTCTAAAACCATGGTAAGATTCATTTTTTATCCAGTCCATATAAACTTCCTTTCCAAAAAAACTCACTATAGCGCATCGCCATAATGAGTTATATCTCTTCTATTGTAATACATCTTGCGTATTCCTTCAATGAGAAACATGCTATAATAACGCTATCTTACTAAAGGAGTTTTCATAATGATTGATTTACATATCCACTCAAACTTTTCTGACGGAAGTCACACCCCTGAGGCAATCATTCAAGAGGCTAGCCGTTGTGGCCTCAGGGCCATTGCTATAACAGACCACGATACCTTACTAGGCTTAGATGCGGCGCATGCCTTTGCAAAAGAGCAGAACATTCTTCTTATTCCAGGCATAGAACTTTCCACACATTACCAAGGTCGTGAGCTCCATCTACTGGGTTACGGCATTCACACAGATGCTTCTTCCCTCAGTGACTATCTCTCTATCCTAAGAACCAGTAGATTGGCCCGTACGCATACAATCATTGATAAACTCAAACAGTGCGGCATTAACATCTCACTTGATCAATTGATGACAACGCCTCATCAAGTCGTAACACGTGCACATTTTGCTCAAATTCTGCTCGACACAGGTCACGTGCAATATGCCAAACAAGCCTTTGATCGCTTCTTAGGCGAAGGGAAGCCTGCCTTTGTTCCAAAAGAAAGTCTTTTATCCACCGCAGAAGCGATTACCCTTATTCATGAGGCTGGAGGTGTTGCTGTGTTAGCGCATCCCATACTCTACAAACTCAATAGGCAACGTACCCTCAGCTTAATCGATTCCCTACGGCAAAAGGGACTTGATGGATTGGAGTGCTACTATCCAGCTTATACGCCTAGACAGACAAAAGAATTTCTTGCAATCTGTCATAAACATCAGATGATTATCACAGGTGGGAGCGACTTCCACGGTACTTTCAAACCGCAAACATCCCTTGGCAAAGGGACCACCCAGTTTGACTTAGCTCACCTCGAACCGCTCCTCACTAAACTCTCTATTCCAAAGGCTTCTCAAATATTTGTCTGATGTGAAGATAATCCCCAAATACAACAATTTCATCGCCCTCACCGATGATCGTTTCCCCACTTACCATGCTTACATCTTCTCCTTGACGCTTAAGAAGCATCACTTGCACATAATAGTCCTCCTTAAGCCCAGATCGGCAGAGTGGTGTATTTTGCAAAATATGTGGCAGGTGGGTGAGATTGATTTGGGCCATCACATGATCACCATACCGATCTAGAATAACAATAGGATTGGAACGTTCACCAAACATCAGCTTATTCCCTAAATACTCAATCTGCTTATCAAAAGTGCGCCTAATTCCTTTGATACGACTAAGTAAATAGATTCCTAGAAACAGACCCAAAATAACACCTGCAGCTCCCCAAAAATTGGCAAGTTGCGATTGCGTCAGTGCAATAAAGATATTGACAATAATGGATACAATCGTCACATTGAACGTGTACCCAAAAAGCATTGTAATCCTCGCAAGATTTCTTCGTCGCCTTGCTGCTGTGATCAGTTCACTCTCACCTGTTGTGAATCCACAGTTTGTGAGTAGGGAAATCACTTGAAAGCGTGCTTTTTCTTCAGTTAATCCTGTGAGCCTAAATAAAACCGTAAAAATTTCTGCAATCACCACATATACGATAATAAATATAACAAATAGCACCATTGCACTTGTAATACTCATATCACTCCCCCTTATGGATTCATTTTGCATCTTTAAACAGTGGATCAGATAATGAAACGCCCGTGAAATCATAAACTTTCACAGGCGTTTCATTATCTGATATATTCTTTTGATGCCCATCCTTGTATGCCATCAGTTAATTGAAGCTTATACCACTTTCCTTGCTCTGCAAGGATCGTCACCTGCGCATCTTTACCTAATTTTGCAACTACAGGATAGGCCGTATCTGGGCCACTCCTTACATTAAGTGTGTTCACACTTACTTTTCCAGTCTTTGACGGCTCCTGTACCACTGGAACAACCGTTACATATTCACTACTTACCCAACCTACTTGATTGTCTACTAACCTCACCTTATACCAACCTGGCATCTGGTCAAGTATGCTTACTATCGTATCTCTTGTCACTTTTGTAATAATCGGGCGGTCTGCACGTGCACCACTTCTCACGTTCAGTGTCTCTGCAGTCACTTTACCCTTTTTCCCAATGACTTGTGTAGGTGGCTGTACTGGTTTTATCTCAGGAATCACCACATCTTCAACAGGATTATTGTTATTAAAACTTTTTATTTTATTACGACAATCTTGTCTGTTATTTCTAAGATCTTTAAGACTAAAGTAGAAGCTCCCTTCCACTTGGTCATAGCTTTTGGCAAGTTCAAGCTGTTTATCAATCTCACGTGCTACAGCATCCTTATAAATACCATGACCTATGTATAATGCCACATCGTATCCTTTTACCACATCACTCCACCATGCTACAAGCGTTTGGTAGTCCGCAAGGGAGTGCCCCATCTCCCAATAAATTTGAGGTACGATATAGTCAATCCACTCATTTTCAATCCACTTCTTTGTATCTGCATACACAGTATAATATGATTCACTTCCATTTGTATTGGATCCTTCAAAATCAGAAAGTGTATTCTTCCATATCCCCCCTGGACTAATTCCGAAAAGTACATTTGGTTTCACGCTTTCAATTACCTGTCCCACTTGACGTACCATTTCATTGATATGCCCGCGTCTCGCATTTGCGACCGCACCATTTTTTGACTCACCTGTTGGAAGCGGGTAATTGGATGGATAGAAATAATCATCAAAATGGATACCGTCCACATCATAATTTTTCACGATTTCTTCTACAGTATCTACTATATGCTGTTTGACTTCTGGTAATTCAGGATTATAGTAAAGTGCATTATTATGCGCCATCACCATCGAAGGATTTACACGTGCAGGATGATCCGTACTGAGCTGAGTCAGATCTGTCCCCGAAGTCGTCACACGATACGGATTAAGCCATGCATGAAAACTCATGCCTCTTTTGTGTGTTTCTTCAATCATAAATGCCATAGGATCATATCCTGGATTCATCCCTTGTCTGCCTGTTAGTACATCTGACCAAGGATTGATCTGAGATGCGTAGAGTGCATCTCCTTTTGGTCTCACTTGCATCACCACGGTGTTGATCCCCATATCTTGGAGCTCGTCCAGAATTTTAATAAATTCTTGCTTTTGTGCCTTTGGATTATTCTTGCTTGTGGCACTTGGATAATCCAAGTTGTACACGCTAGAAATCCATACGGCACGCATTTGTTGTGTTTCGGCTTTCGCCTGAGTTGGTATGCTTATCAGTGTCATCATCAGACACATGCTCATAAGCATTGAAAGTATTTTTTTCACAGGTATCTTGTCTCCTTTGCGCGTTATTCTGGCTTCATTATACATTGGAAGCTTTCCCTATGTAAAGCTTCCAATGTATAGACGAAATCAACATGCAAAAAGTTTCTTTATAAAAGTTATTGCTTTCATTAATTTGCTAGTGTCTTTTTGCATAACTTGTCATACAATAATATTAGAACAATAGAGACTCATGTCACGCATTGTTCTACACATTCATTTTGGAGGGATTTTTATGGAATCTGATGATTCTGATAGTGATGACACCGATAAATTCATTTATTTCCAAGAGCGTATAGAAGAGACGTCTGACGATAAACAAGTGTTATCAATAGACATTATCTCAAACGGTTACTATGTCGGTTATCTTCATGCTATCATCATCAACGTAGGCAATTTGAAAAGTGGTGGTTTGATCCACGAGAAGCTCAAATGCAAAGATAAGGAAGATGAGGATGAAATTCTTCTCTTCTACAACAGTTTAAGCGACACCTTAAACACCAACACCATCTTCTATATTACCGACCTTTTCTTAGAAAAGGCTTATAGAGGCTGTGGATTAGGAGGTGATGTGCTGAAACTGCTCCCTGATTGGCTTCACGTGCATCACCCAGAGGTTGATGACCTTTACCTCTTTCCATATCCTCTTGAAAAAAACAATGGTAAAGTTACTTGTGTTCAGGATCAACTGCCCGAACGCTTATTGGAGATGAGAACGCGCCTTATTGTATTTTATTTAAGTCATGGTCTTCAAAAGACTGACACCCAATTTTTGAGAATGCCCATCAAGTATAGTGCGTAGTATATACAAAAAAAGACATAGCCTCTGCTATGTCTTTTTTGCTACTTGTTATAGGAATAATTACTTTTTAAATTTGAGATAGGCTACATTACACTCCTCTGAATCTTGTAAATCCTCGAAAGTCATAACACCTTGCTCACTGCACAAACCAATGCACTGGGCCAAAGCTGCCAGCGTTGCTTCTGCAAAAATTACATCTTCTTCCCAAATACGCTGTAAGTCCATCACCGTCTTACCTGTAATAAGCATATCTTTCCAGCACTGCTCACTACTTTGTAGCTGTGTAACTTCTTCTTCACTAATGATCTGCGCAACACACTCGGGACGGCTATTATAACATGCCAAACAAGTCCCTTTACTTAATAACTTCATAATTAAGACGTCACTGTCATGAATAGTATTCACCAACACATGTGTATCAAGCTCACTTGAAATCATGAGGCCTAGTGCTTCAAGGACACTGCAATCCATCTTTGATGCATATTGGTTTTCATAAACCCCTACCCAAGAGGTTTTTGATGCATAGGCAATACCTACTGACCAATCTCCCACCTCTTGACTTGCAGTGCGATTAAATCCTTGTTCACTCACATACCTTTCAACAATCTCTACGATGCTTTCACTCACTTGTTCTTGATGGTTCCCACTTGTCCAAACCTGTAAATTTACAACTGAAGCACCCATTGATTCTCCCCCTTGCAACATTTAAAAGTTACTCTTACGGTATAAAAGTTTACTCCTATATAAACCTATACTTTTATAGTAAACCATCTTTGCAAAGGATTCAAGAGTCTCTTTACCAGTTACGTGAAATCCCTGTATCACTTATAGTAATCGCACCTTCTTTAAGCAAACGTCCAAGTGCACGTTTAAAAGAAGCCTTACTCATATTCAGTTCTCTTTTGATAATTTCAGGCGCACTTTTATCATGAAGAGCAAGTTTGCCACCATTTTTTTCAAGTGTATCCATGATACGCTTTGAATCCTCTTCCATTTGCCCTAGCATCTGCTTACGTGTTGTCAGCTCTAACTTACCATCTGGTCTTACTTTTTTGATACGTGCCTCAATCTGATCACCCACTTTGAATGTTCCAAAAATTTCTTGGTTTGGAATCATACCATGGAATTCGCCTTCTACGGCAACCATCACACCTAATTCAGGTTGGATGCGATACACAATCCCTTTCACACGTCCATTAACTTTGTATGGTGACTGACAGCTTAAAACATCATAAACTTTCATTGTTGCACAGAGTCTATCACTCTTATCCACATATAGCCCTACAAGGTAACTCTTGTCCTTTTCCACCTTACCTTCTTGCTCTTTGAACGGTAAGAAAAGGTCTTTTTGTAATCCCCACTCGAGGAAAGCACCGATACGTGTAATTTCAGCAACACGTAAGTAAGCAACATTTCCAATTGTGAGCTTTGGTTGCTCTGTTGTTGCAATCAGACGATCTTCAGAATCTCTGTAGACAAATACTTCTACCTCATCCCCAATCTCTGCACCTTCTGGCACTTGCTTTCTTGGTAATAAAATATCTTCTTGTGTCTGATTGTTTGGCGTATTCATATATACCCCAAAATCAGAATGTCTTATTATCTGTAATTTTTGTATTTTACCTAATTGTATCATTTTATAGTCTCCTTTTACCTTTCATCATAACCTTGTTTGTACTTTGCTATACAATATCATGATCTCCATCGTATCAACGGTCACATAAGGAAAGCACTTACCTGCCTATAGCAGGAAGTGCCTAAGTAACTTTACTTATCTAAGAGCCACTGAATGTGCTCACGATGTTTCTGTAAAACAGCTGAATTGATCAGAAGAACCTGAATTCCTTTGATTGCCATCATCCACTCTTTGATCATACACTCTGTTGGTTCATAGTATCGCATCTTTTCTTCGAGCTTCGCTGTCTGCTCAGCCACCCATACCTCATCTTGTTCATGCGCCTCAAAAGTACCGATCTCCTCTTTGAGTTCCTGTACTTGTTCATAAAGATTCGTTGAGAGTACGGCATAATCATCGAGTCTCATCTCTTCTTTTTTATGATTAATGGTATAGGTGTCACACCATACTTCTAACTGTCCAATCAGTTCATCTACACGTCTCATTTGACCTTCGAAAGTCTCATTAAATAGTTCAAGATCCCAATTTTGATTCATGACTGTCTCCTTATATCTACGCTAGTGTTATTCCTGTATTGTACTTGTAAAT
>JBOFIR010000230.1:0-4065 GCA_051650265.1 Cellulosilyticaceae bacterium | reverse complement strand
CTTGAATCTATTGGAGGCAACTTATACATAGAGACACCTGCTTCAGGAGCGCCTCTACTTGAGGCAGATGGTGAAGGGCTCCTAAGAAGTAATGTGCGAAGTGGTTTCCTCGAAGGATCCAATATCCAAGTAGCGGATGAGATGGTCAAGCTCATCGTTGCTCAGCGTGCTTATGAGCTCAATTCAACGGCGATCAAGACAGCAGATACAATGCTGCAACAAGCCAACGAACTCAAGCGCGTGTAGGAGGTGAGCTATGAAGATTGAATCACTGGGTCTAAGCGGTTATGACAGGACCAATCAGACAATGCAAACGCAGGATCTGGGTAAAGCAGAGGCTTTTTCGGGTGCACTAGAGAATGCGGTCAAGAATCAAGATGATCAGGCACTCTTAGAGGCATGCCAAGATGTCGAGAGCTATATGATCAGTACTATTTTTAAGCAGCTCAAACAATCGACAGAGTCTGATGATCCCCTTATTGCTAAGGGGGATTATGAGAAAATGTTTGAATCCAATATGATTGATGATATGGCTTCAAACATGACAAAAGCTGGTGGCATGGGGCTTGCAAAGATGATGTATGAGCAGATGAAACGTTACTAAAAAGTTTGAAAATAAAAGCTTGACAACAATCAAAATATCTGATAGTCTTGTTCTTGCAAACAAATTAAATAAAAAGATTTAACAATTCTTATCCAGAGAGGTGGAGGGACAGGGCCCTGCGAAACCCGGCAACCAGTTACATTGTGTAAATATGGTGCCAATTCCCACGAATACAATTTGTGTTCGTAAGATGAGGATGTGTCGGAGTATAGATAACTTGGGCCTCATCGAAAGATGAGGCCCTTTATTATTTTCTCTTTTTCCTCAAACAATTGTTAAAATCATAAATTCTAGGAGGAAATTATTATGGCAAAAAGACTTTTTACATCAGAATCAGTAACAGAAGGGCATCCAGATAAAATTGCGGACCAAATCTCAGATGCGGTATTAGATGCAATCTATGCACAAGATCCAAAAGCACGTGTAGCGTGTGAGACAGCTGTTACAACAGGCTTAGTACTTGTTATGGGGGAAATCACAACTGATTGTTATGTAGATATCAACAAGATTGCACGTGAGACAATCAATGGGATTGGGTATAACAAACCTGAGTTTGGATTCGATGGAAACACTTGTGGTGTGATCGTATCATTAGATGAGCAATCACCAGATATCGCAATGGGTGTTAATGAAGCCTTAGAGTCAAGAAAAGGGGAAATGCATGAAGCAGAGATTGAAGCGACAGGCGCGGGTGACCAAGGGATGATGTTTGGTTTCGCTTGTGATGAAACACCTGAGCTTATGCCAATGCCAATTTCACTTTCACACCGTCTCACAAAGAGATTATCAGAAGTACGTAAAAATGGTACACTCTCTTACTTAAGACCAGACGGTAAGGCGCAAGTAACAGTAGAATACGTAGATAACAAACCAGTAAGAGTTGATGCGATTGTTGTATCCACACAACATGCTGCAGAAATTTCGCAAGAGCAAATTCATGCAGACATCATGGCGCACGTGATCAAACCAGTGATCCCAGCAGAGCTTCTTGACGCAGAGACAAAATACTACATCAATCCAACAGGCCGCTTTGTAATCGGTGGACCAGTAGGGGATGCAGGTCTTACAGGACGTAAGATTATCGTAGATACTTACGGCGGTTACGCAAGCCACGGTGGTGGTGCTTTCTCAGGAAAGGATCCAACAAAAGTTGACCGTTCTGCAGCTTACGCAGCAAGATATGTTGCGAAAAATATTGTAGCAGCAGGCCTTGCAAGCAAGTGTGAAATCGAACTTGCTTATGCAATCGGTGTTGCAAAGCCAGTTTCAATCCTTGTGAATACACATGGGACAGGTGTAGTAAGTGATGAGCGTCTTGTAGAGCTTGTAAGCAAGCACTTTGACCTTAGACCAGCAGGTATTATCAAAATGCTTAACTTAAGACAACCAATCTACAAGCAAACAGCAGCTTATGGTCACTTTGGTAGAACAGATATCGATGTGCCATGGGAAAGAACAGATAAAGTAGATGCACTTAAAGCAGAACTTGCATAAAAGATAGATTGTTATGAAAGAGGTAAAAGGTAAACTTTTACCTCTTTTTTTGTTGGTTTAATAAAATTTTTAGTAAAATAACCATTATACTTTATAAAAATTTTATCATATAGTATAATGTAACTAAAATATTAAAAAATAGAAATTTAAATCAAGAAATGAGGAAAAATATGACAACAATCAACTTAAACCAAGACTGGCGCTTTTGTTGGGGGGGAGATGAAAATCATCCAGGACCAAACCTCTCAGATGCTTTTAAAGTACACTATGATGAAAGTAGTTGGAAAAAACTTAATTTACCACATGACTGGAGTATTGCATTTGATTTTAATATTGAAGGCTCACTAGTAGGCTCTGAAGCAGGGTATTTAGATGGTGGTGAGGGTTGGTACCGTAAGAAGCTTGTACTTCCAAAAGAGATGAATGGCAAGCATTTCTTTATTCACTTTGGTGGGGTTTATATGGATAGTACAGTCTATGTGAATGGGGAAGTGATCGGAAAGTATCCAAATGGCTATATGCCGTTTACATATGATGTGACAAAGTGGCTCAAAGCAGATGGGATGAGCGAAAACGTAATCGCTGTCAAAGTAGTGAATAGACAGCCAAGTAGTAGATGGTATTCAGGGAGTGGGATCTACCGTGATGTAGAGCTCATCGTAAAAGATGCAGTACATGTAGCGGAATATGGCACATTTGTGACGACACCAGATCTAGAAGCGGAGTATGAGACAGGTAAAGTGAGTGCACATGTCGCAACTGAGGTATGTAATAAGCGCAGTGAAGCGGTATGTGTAAGTGTACGTGCAAGTATACTGGATTATAAAACAGGTGAAGTACTTGGTACGCCTGTAGAAAGCGAAGGCTTTACACTTGCAGCAGGTGAGACTTATACAGCCAAGCAGATTGTGATGGTAAGTGAGCCGAAGCTTTGGGGCGTTGGGCAGCCAAATCTCTATACAATGCGTACAGAAGTGATCGTAGAGGGTGATGTAACGGATTGTCACGAGACAAGATGGGGGATGCGCTGGGTGAAGTTTGATGCCAATACAGGATTCTGGCTCAATGGAGAGTGGATGAAGCTCAAGGGCGTATGTATGCACCATGACCAAGGTGCACTTGGTGCTGTCGCAAACCCACGTGCCCTTGCACGCCAGATGGAAATCATGCAAGAGATGGGTGCCAATGCGATTCGTGTGACGCACAACCCAGCGGCAGATGATCTGCTTCGCATCTGTGATGAGATGGGACTGATGGTCATTGATGAAGCTTTTGATACGTGGTACTGGGGCAAGAAACAATACGACTTAGGGCGCTTCTTTACACAAGGTTCTAGCAGTCACCCCGATGGGGCAGATACTGTGACATGGGCGGAGTTTGACCTGAAGCGTATGGTTAAGAGAGGGCGCAACTTCCCAGCTATTATCAAATGGTCTGTAGGAAATGAAGTGTGTGAAGCTGATGGAGATGCACGTTCTGTAGAGACGATCAAGAACCTGAAGAGGTGGGCAGGCGAAGTGGATCCGACAAGAGGGATCACACAAGGGGCAGATAAGTTCCGATTTGGAAGCGGTGAAGGCGGTCATGAGAACATTGCCATGCACCAAGATACAGTAGGTTTCAACTATGCAGAGGGGAACTATGATGCGATTCATGCCAAGCATCCGGACTGGGCACTTTATGGCTCAGAGACATCTTCTGCAACTAAGTCTCGCGGGATCTATGCACATCCAGATCGTATGGGTGTTCATGATTCAGGAGACCACGAAGATTTCCAACAATCTTCTTATGACAATGACCATGTAGGCTGGGGAAAATCAGCAAGTCAGTCATGGATTGATGACCGTGATCGTCACTATATTGCAGGGCAGTTCATCTGGACAGGATTTGACTATATTGGTGAGCCGACACCATGGCACAATACAGGTGGACCAGGGCATAGTCAGTCACCAAAAAGTTCATTCTTT